>JAGHJM010000098.1 GCA_017886645.1 Clostridia bacterium | reverse complement strand
AATCGATTCATTAGTTTTATTCTGTCCTCTATTATTTCTTGTTTTCTAGTTTGTACTGCAAAATATGTTTGTGCAAATGCAATCTCTTCTTTTTTGGAATCCCCATTTTGAGCTATTAAATAACAAGCATATCTCGTTAGCATATAGTCTTGTAATTTTCTTTCAGCTCAAGAACCTATTTTAACCATTTTCGTAGCCTCACGAAAATGGTTATCAACTTCTATACCTGCATTTTCACAGGATTGCATCGCTTTTTTTATCGTCTCAAAAAAATTTTCCCATCTTTTGTAACCCAATTGAATCTGTAAATCCCTTGCATACCAAAATTCTATATTTTCTTTTTCTTCTGTATTGATAATAGAATCAAACTTTTCTTTTAATTCTATTAACTTGGATTTTTCAAATTCCATAGTATCCACTTCCTTGTAATATTACTCATAATAACATATTTGCATCCTTTATTATTCCATTTTTAGTACATTTATTACAATTTGTATGATATTATTGTATTATATATTTTAAAACATTTGTTTGTACTTGTCAAATACTTTTTTGTTATTTTTTGCCTGGGAAGTATTAGCCAAGAATTAAGATATAAAGTATTTTAAATGTCGCAAAAAATGAAGGTCACATTCGTGACCTCCTTTTTGAGCTATTAATAAAATTTTGGATTATATTTCTGTGTTTTTTAAAAGATTCTGGTAAACTCAATCATTTCGAATCCGAAGTCATACCGCTCTGCCGAAAATCCTTCCTTCTTCAAAGCATTTACGTCATCGTCATTGTATCTGTCTAAGATACGATACGTGTCCCCAATGTTTGGCATTTGGGACCGTAAGTACGCTACTTCCTTCGCAATATCAATCCTAATCATAGTAACACGCTCCTATAATATGTTTGTTCTTGGTTTATAGTTACTTGCTTAATTGTATCATAACTTTATAAAAATTACAACCAAGCTTATTAAATACAAGAAAGTAAAAAAACGGTGACGACCGGAGTCGCCACCGTTAGAAACTTTTTACATAACTTCCGTTACATAATGCTCCTTTTGTAGGTTGGATTACCTAACTACTTTTTGGGGAATACCACTTATCACCGTCTTTGCGAGCTTATATGCGAAATGCCAAAGCATTTGCAAATTGCTGGCCTGAGTGCGCAAATCACGCACATACGAAGGTGTCTAGTGTCTTTCATCTTTCCTAAATTAGATGCCCCAATGATAAGTACCCAATTGTGGATACATTTATATTATATCACATTATTTATAGAATGTCAAAATAACATAGAATTTACAAAATCTCACTAAGTTTTACCAAAATTTCCACGATTTTTTGTGTATTTCTATTGGCTCTTCTATTTCAAATTCTTCATTGTTTATAATATGCTTAGGGTTTATAGTTGTTAATTCTTCTGCTTTATCTTCTCCTACCCACTTTTCTAGTATCTTTAAAGTTTCTGGTATTTCTTTATAAACAGTATTTACTCTATGGTTATCTGAACCCAAAAAATGTATCATATCATGTGTTAAAAGTTTCTTTACAGTCTCTTTTATTTCATGACCATATCTACCACTAATGCTTCCATAGTTTGACTGAAATAGCACTCCTTGCTCTATATAATCTAATAACATATTGGGATCTTTTTGCACATAACTATATCTTTCAGGATGTGCCATAACTGGTATTTTTCCTGCTTGTAATAACAAATAAATAACTTGCTCTATGTTCATAGGTCTACTTTGCATAGGTAGTTCAAATAATACATATCTACTATTATTTAAACTCATTGCTTCTTTTTCATTTATTAACTCTATTATATTTTCTGTAGAATATATTTCATTTCCCTGATATATATTTATTCCTATACTTTGTGCTTTTTCTCTTATACTTTCTATTTTCTTACTTATTTCAAAACAAGGTACCATATAATAATGTTCCATATAATGTGGAGTAAGAATTATATCTGTAAAACCTGCATCTTTTGCCTCTTTTAACATATGTATAGTATCTTCTATATTTTCAGAGCCATCATCTACATCATATACTAAGTGGGAATGTATATCTATCATTATTTCCCCTCTTTTCTAATATTTTAACATATATCAGTAAATATTTTAATTACTAGTTATCTTTTTCTGAACTATCATTATCTTTATTATCATCCATATTGTATAGTCTACTATCTCTCTGAAGTTCTGGTTTTATTCTTGCTTCAAAATTCACTTTGTTCTTATGTGTTTTTTTCCTTACCATTTGTCCTTTAGAATTTTGCCCATAGTAATAAGATGCATAATATTCTTTTTGTGAAATAGGCATTTTATTTATAACAACTCCTGCAATCTTTCCACCTACATTTAGTATATCTCTTTTAATTCTTTCTAACTCATCTACCTTAGTAGATTTATATGCACATACAATAATTGTTGTATCTACATTTCTAGAAATTATAAGAGCATCTGTAACTAAATTTGTTGGAGTTCCATCATAAATTACAATGTCAAACATTTTTTCCAATTTTTGCATTGTCTCTGCCATTTTTTCAGTCACAAGTAATTCTGATGGGTTTGGAGGAATACTGCCAGCAGGTATTAAATAAAGATTACTTACTTCTGTTCTCCTAATATAAGCTTCAATATTTATATCTCCACTCTCTCCATCAGAACCCACTCCTGATAGATAATTAGAAAGCCCTGGTAATGGAGGAACATTAAACACTGAAAATAGTCTTCCTTTTCTCATATCACAGTCTACAAGTATAACTTTTTTACCTGCTTGGGCAAATGTTGTCGCTAAGTTTGATGATACCCAGCTTTTTCCTTCTGAAGGTGAAGCTGAAGTAAGTAATAGAGACTTTAGTCCACTTTTTGTATTCATAAATTGAATATTTGTTCTTAATGTTCTAAACAACTCTGAAATAGGAGATTTTGGTTCTCTTGCTGCTATTAATTCTTTTTTCATTATTTTTTACCTCCTTTTGCTTTTTTAAAGTCACATATTGGAATAGTTGTTAGAACTGTTAAACCTAACTTTTTCTCAATATCGTCCGTACTTTTTACGGTTGTATCAAGCATATTAGCAATTAATACATAAATACAAGCCACAACAAAACCTACTGCTGCAAAAATTACTAAATCCTTAATATGGTTTATATTATATGGTTCTGATTCAATCTGTGCTGGATTTACTACATATACATTATCCATATTGTAATATTCTTTTGCTACTTGTGATATGAAAACTTGTGCTACTTCGTTTGCAATTCTTTGTGCCATTTCTCTGTCTGAGTCTGTTACACTAATTTCTATTATTTCAGTATCATCTTTTGCAGATACTTGAATACTGTTTTTCAACTGATCTGTAGTTTTGTTAATATTTAAATTATTAATAACTTGAGTTAAAACTGTATCCATCTTTAATAATTCACTATATGTAGAAACAAGTTTTTGATTTAATGTAATTTCTGTAGATGTAATTGTAGAATCTTCCGATTGTGTTGTATTAGACTTAGCTAATAATATTGATGTAGTTGATCTATATTCTGGTTTTAGTATAGCATAAGAATATATAACTCCTATTACTACAAATATTGCTACTATTAAAATAATTTGTAGCTTTCTTACCCAAAACATATTAAATAAATCTTTTAAATCTAATTCTTCCATGATAATTCCCTTCTATAAAACTGCAGACTTTTATTTTATTTTACTTTATTTCAATATCTTTATATTTTATTAACTTTATAACAGCCATTATTACTATTACGGCAATTAATATCATAATTGCTATATTAATTCCTGTTTGTGGCAACTTAGAATCCGGTACTATAGTATTATCTATAGTATTATTAGTAAGAACTGCTATTGTATTATTTGTTTCAACATTTTCAGGTGCATTAACAATAATATTATCACCTTCATCTACTTCATTAACAGTTTCATTTGTAGTATTATTTGTAGGATCATTTGTAGTGTCATTGTTATCCTCTTCAGATGGTTGAATTGTATATGGTACTGAATATTCTGGATAAACCTCATCTAAAAGAATTCCATCTGATATATTAAAATCTGAAATAGATAATGTTCCAGTTGTTATTTCTGTAATATCTTGTCTAAAATTAAATGTTATTTCTGCAATTTCTGTATTAGGATTTGCATTATCTGTTTCTAATAATACTGTCTTTGTTTCTTCTGTAATAGATATTCTCCAATTGTTATAACTATTTCCTTCTACACTTTCTATATTAGCTTCATCATAGTTTAGTGTCATAGATGCACTCATTACAGAATCCGCTTCTACTCCTTCAAAATCTCCTGCTGATATTTTTACTGTTACTGAATTTTCACTAGTTACTGTTTCAAATGTTAAATTTACTGTTGGATTTTCCTCTGTTGGAGGTTCTGTAGCATTTACTGTATAGCTCAAACATACTAAAAATAATAATATAATTATAGATACTACTTTTTTCATCATATTCACTCCTTTTTTACTAACGATATTCTACTATAAATCTTAATATATAACAAGTTTTTCTTTTTTACATTTATATAACATACATATTACATTTCTTTTACAAGATATAACTATAATCTTAATATCTTCCTAATATTTCGATTCTCATTCTGCTGTAATCTTTTACACCTAATTCTTGTTCATCTACATTAATATCTGCTGCTAAACTTTCTAATTCATTAAACTTTCTTAAATTTAAAATATATCTTCTTAAAGTGCTCAAATCGTATGTAGTTACTTTACCATCACAATTAATATCTCCTGCTACAATTATAGTGTATGTTGCACCATTTCTTAACTCTAATACATCTCCTGTTGCTATTATGTTATCATTTGGTAGATTCGTGTCGTTCCTAATAATACTATATTCTGAAGATAAATTAAACTTGTCAGCAAATTGCTCAGCTGTCGTCTTTTGTCTTACATTTAAAATGTAATTATTTTGCACTATATAACTATCTGGTCCTTCTTCTACAATATACATTTCTATAGCTGTACTATTTCCTGCTTTATCTGTTGCTGTAATATTATATATTCCTTCTGCTGATAATGTCATTCCATCTGTATATTGAGTTTCTATTCCATTAAATAGTAATTCAACAGATAATAAGTGTTCATCTGTAATAATTGGTCTTGCGTTATTAATATAAATTTTTCCATTTTCTACTCCTGAAATTTTAGGTGCATCTTTATCTATATTTGACACCGTAGCTTCTAAATTATAAGCTTGTCCTCTTCTTTCATATTCAAAAGTAAATGTATCATTTTTATTAAATGTATAAGTATTACTTTCATTATTATTAGTTACTTTTGAATCTGATCCTATATTTAATGTTGCTATTACATCTTGGTTTGTAAACTCATCTGTATTAGAATAGCTTACAGTAACAGGATTTTCTTCTATGTATTTTTCCACATATATTTTAGCAAATTCATTTGCCCAATCTGCAAGATAATATGCATGTAAGCTGTTACTTACAATCAATCCTGTTTTAATATCATTTTCTTCTTCTAAGCTATTTATATATTCTGATTTTTCATCTAATTCTTTAGCGAAGTCTAATATCTTAGTTGGATATACAATATCTAAATCTGCATTATCATTAATTATTTTTTCTGCACTATCTATTAGTTTTTGTGTTTCTGCATAATATGCTTCTCTTGCTGTAGCACTTACTGTAAGTAAGTCTTCGTATGAATCTCCTATATCATTTAGCATATCCAACATTGAACTTACTTTTACATATTCAACATCTAACATCCCATTTTTATATGCATTTAATATTGTATTTCCTAATGCAAAATGTTCACTCATCATTTTTATTGCCGAATCTTGTGTCTCTGTTGTATTTGAAGAAATTGCACTCATATAATTTTTTAGTTCATTTATTTTTTCATCTATTCCATTAATACTTGATAATTCTGTGCTAAATTTTTCTTCAAATTCTGCATATTTTTCTAAGGCAGTATTTGAAATAGCTTCATAGAAATATTTGTTTGATATATTATCTAAATAAACTGGTGAAGTAGTTATTTCTAATGTACCACTTGTATTTTCTATTTCATTTCCATATATATCGCTTGCTGTAAAATCTTCATATGGAATGGTTATTGTATTATTTGAATTTGTAGCCCAAGCTATAATTTTAGGTTTTCCATCTTTATCATATACATGTGCTTCTAAACCATCTGCTAAATTTACTATACCTATGTATTCTGAACCATTGGTGTTTTCGTAATAGTTTTTCATAGCATAGTATGATAGTTTCGGTGTATAATCTATTTTTAACAGTCCATAATTATGTTCATAATTAATAATATTAGTTCCTGTATTTCTAAAATTATACGTTATTGACTCTTTTATTCCCTCTGCATTCAATAGATTTTTTTGCTGAACAAAAGTTTCCGCTTGTTTTTCTTCTCCTATTCTTTCTATTGATGGTAAACCTGTCTCAGTTATATAGAATTTTTGAAACCCGCCAATACTATTTTTAAATTCATTCTGACTTTTAACATATTCTGAGAACTCATTATTATCTGGCTTCAAACTATAAACGTGATATGTATATACATCAGATACAGAATATGCTCCATATTCTGTAATCTTTTTTAAAAATCTATCATAATCATATTTATCTTCTTCTGACCAACTGTCTGAATTGTATTGCATAGTACATCCTACTAAAATTGTCTTATCAGGTAATATATTTCTTGTCTCGTTTACTACATTTACATACATATTAATCTCTTCATCGGTTTTGTAATACCAATTTGGTTCATTACATATTTCAAAATATTCCAAAAAAGGATACCTTGCGGTAATCTCTGTTACATATCTTTTATATTTTTCCATTTCTTCATCATTAGTTATTTTCTTATCCGTTCCCATATTAGTATCTAAAATAACTATTGCATTTATATTATTCTCTTCTATAAGAAGCATTTTGTCATCATATTTTTTAAAATTAATCTTTCCAGCAGTATCTATTACTTCTGAAGATTTTATTTCAATTCGAACTGTTTGTATTCCCATACTTTTTTGCAATTCTATTGCTTTATTCATTTCATCCGTAGTTAAGTTTTCTATATGCCATGATACACCATTTTTATTAAATTCGTCTAAAAATTGTTCTTCATACTTTTTTATATATGAGACTGTTTTATATATACTTTTAATAACTACTTCTCCATCTTCTATCTCTACTTTTATACTATGAGTCCCTTCTGATAAATCGTTTAACGTTATTAAGTTTGTTCCGTTTACAAGCTGTTGCTCTATTACTAAAACATTGTCCAAATATATAAATGCTTTACATTCTATATTTTCTTTACTTTCATAATCTATACTTATGTCATACTTGCTCTCATAAATATTTTCATGATTAGTATCATTATTAATTTGCACTAGGTTTTCTTTTATACTATATTGAATTAAATCTATTAAATTATAAGTACTAATATTATTTACTTTTCCTGTACTAATATTTTTTCGTTTTAAGATGAATGTTGGTAATGCCCAAAACATTATATATATTGATAAAATAATAATAGTAAATATTGTTATTCTTTTCACTATCTTTTTTCTTATTTTCATAGATTTAGCCTCTTTCTTTTGCTTCTTCTCTTAAAAAAATTGTTTTTTTAATTTTATTAATAATTTCTATAATAAATTCATCTTTTGCAATAAATAGTATAATCATATATATTATAATTCCTGTTACTATTTGCAATATCAGTTCTACCGCAGCATGTAAATTTAAAATATTATATAACATACAGACTACAAACATAATTAAACTTATCAAAATATATTTTATGCTACTAGTTAATATTTCCTTTACTCTTATTTTTTTCTTTACATATAACAACTGAGATATAGCTACAGTAACTTCTGCCATTAATGTTGCTAGTGCCGCTCCTGTAGAATTCCATAACTTAATAAAGATTATATTAAATACTAAGTTAACAATTGCACCTAATATTACTGAAACCACGTATCCTTTATCTTTTTCTTTTGGTATTAAATATTGCGTTCTAAGAACATTGGCTGTTGAAGAAAAAATCATACTTATTGCTAATATTTTTAACACCATCGATGACTTAGCAAAATCACTTCCTAAATACAAATTAACAAAATTGTCAGAAATTAATATAATTCCTAATGACATTGGAATTACCAAGAAGTATATAAATTTTGTCATTTTGTATAAATATTCTTCTACCTTTTTTTCTTCTCCCTTTGATATTAAATTCGAAACACTTGGTAGCATTACAGTTCCTATTGCTGTTATAATACTAATCGGTACATTAATTACTTTCTCTGCGTTTTCGTAATATCCTACTTCTGTTATAGTTGATAAATTTCCTAACATTATTTTTGACATAACTTTATAAAAAGTAATTGCTATAACTGGAACAAATAAAACTAGTACAAGCTTTATATGTTTTTTTATGTCATTAAAGTTAAATTTAGTAAATTTTATATATTTTCTAAGAAAATTATGTAAAATTAGTTGACTACATAAAGTTCCTAATGCCAATATAAGTACATATTTCCATAAGTCTTCACTATTTTTTACAAAAATAAATATCGCTATTAAAGAAATTAACTTTATGAATGCATTTCTTACAACAATTAATTTAAATTTTTCTAATCCTTGAAAAAACCAATTTATATCAAATATAGCTGACCATACATATATACTTTGTATAATAGCAATTTTTAAATATTCTTTTTCAAATATTATTATATAAACATAGTATAAAACAATCATTATAACAGATGTAATAATCTGCAAACTGTATAAGCTAAAGAATTCTTTAGACATTTTTTCTTTATCTTCTCTTACCTTTGCAATTAGCCTGTTACCATAGCTATTAATACCTAACAATGCAAAAGTCATAAAATAATATGCAATTGAATATGTATATGAATATGTCCCTACGCCATCTGCTCCAAGTACCCTAGCAACATATGGTGTTGTTATAAAAGGAATAATAAGTATTAAAATTTGATAACTTATATTATATATGAAATTTTTTTTGATATTACTCATTTTTAGTTATTTATTGCTCCTTCTAAATATTTTAAAGATTTTTCTTTTAATACCTTTTTATCTTCTTCTATTTTTTTATAATCTATTGGTGTATTCAATAGTTCAATATTAATATCATCTATGTGTTTAAATCTATCTAACGCATTCAATAATGTAAGCATTGATTTTGCTCTATCATCAGCAGGATTATGCTTCTTTCTATTAACGTAGGCAAATTGTTTATTGAATATTGAAGAAAATGCTGCTCCATGTAAAGACGTTGTTATAACATACTTTGAATTTTTCATTAAATATAAAAATGCATTTGGTCCTGTGTAATCGCTTAACACAAAATTTTTATATTTATATAATCTTTTTATATACCATTGCTTTGCATCAATTATAATAACTTTTAAATTGTTTTTTTCTGCAATTTCTTGTATTTTTTCATTATTTTCTTTATCATAAGAAAATGCATAATAAAATATAAAGTCTCCTTTTATTCCTATATCTTTTTCAATATACTTTTCCCACTCCTCTTTTGTTAATAAAAGAGTAGGGTCAAGTACTAACTCAACATTTCTATCTGTTAACTCTTCTAGCCATTTTTTTCCGTTGTGCTCTCTTGCAGATAAGTAATTAAAATCATCTAAATATTTTTTGTATTCTTCTGCATTTTCTATTTCTAATATATTGGTTGCACCTAAACTTGGAGCATATGCTATTTTTTTAATATTTTTTGCAAAACTTAAAAAATATGCTGGGTCTGCATCATCACATTTTGTATTCCAAATTTGATCACTTCCAGCAATAAGCATAGAATAATTTTTTTCTATTCCATGTAATTCACTCTCCTTGGAATATGATTTTTCTGATAGTACAAAATGTGACCTTATATATTTCTCATATTCTTCATAATGTTTTTTTATCATTTTTATTCCAGGTATGCATAAAATATTTTTTGCTATATTTTTTAATGTTAATTTTTTGTACATTACTGAATACACTTTTTGTTGTCCTTCATTAGAAAAATCTATTATTTCTGATTCCTTATTAAATTTATTTTGTAATATATTTTGTAAAGCCATTCCTTGTAATATTGATCCGCAATTATATGATGCGTGAAACGTCATAATTCCTATTTTTTTCATATACTATTCCCCTTCCTATTATATTTCAGTAATTACATTTTTCCTATGTAAAATGTAAAAACATTTTTTTACATAATTTCTTATTTTTACATATGCTACAGCTAGATTATATTTTTTTCTTCTTAATAGGAAAAAAAAGATTTTTTTAACTTTATAATTCTTACTATCTCCTATAGCATTTTTATAATCTTCATTCTCATCTATAAGTCTAATTAGCTCTTTAATATTTCCCCTTTCTTTGCTTAATGCATAGTTTAAGAAACATACATATATACCATTTAAGAGAACCGTCATTTCATATTCTTTCCAACTATTATCTAAATTTTCCTCTATCATTGAATGTAGTTTATTATGAAATGTAACTTCAGATGTAATAAATTTTTTATTAAATCTATTTGTAGATGATTTTATATTCTTCCTATATGTATAGAAAGAAGTCGATACATATTTTATATTATTAGCTTTTATTATAGTTTCGAAGTTTAAAAGCATATCTTCCCCATTTATAACATTTTCATCAAATTTTATTTCTTCTTTTTTTATAAAATCTGTTTTATAAAGTTTTGAGCATGGTGACATTATATAACTATCGTTAAGTTCTCTTTTTCCTATTCCCAAGCATCCTTTTAATAATTCTTCTTTTTCATATTGTTTATTTATTAATTCTCTCGAAAAAATTATATATTCATATTTGTTTTCTATATTATCTAATATAACATTACTCCATCCCTTTTTTAAATAGTCATCCACATCAACGAACATTATAAATTCCCCTGTTGCTTCAGCTATTCCCCTATTTCTTGTATATGATACTCCATGATTTTCTTGTTTTATAATCTTAACTTCTTTTATATTTTTATATTTGTTATAACTCTCTTCGCTACCGTCTGTTGAACCATCATCTATTAATATAATCTCCATATCTTCGGTTAATTCATTAACTATCCCATCAATACATTCATCTATATATTCTTTTGCGTTATATATTGGAACAACTATTGTTATCAATTTACTCATTATTCAAGTTCCTCCTTTAATTTATTATATTCAGCTACTATTCTGTCACTATATAACGCAAGAATTAATATTATATATATTATAGGGTTTATAAATACTTCTGCTATATACATAATTTGTAGCGAAAAGAAGGCAATAGATATATACTGGATAATTTTATTATTTCTTATTTTCTTTGTTATTTTATTAATATATAATATCATATATATATATATACCTATTAGAATAATTCCCCCTAGGTATATGTATTCTAAAAACTGATTGTGTGCAGAAATAACACTGGAAGAATTATACATTGAATGTCTTATACTGTCATTTTGCCATCCATACCCAAATAAAAAGTTTTCTTTTATATATTCTATGGTAATATCCCAAAGAGGAGTTCTATTTCTAAATGTTAAGTCTTTTCCTAATATATCTACTATTATAAAACTTAAATAGTTTTGTAATCTCAATAGTACCATTGTTATAAAAATGATTAAAGTAGCTAACATATATGTTTTAAAGTTAAATATTTTTGTATTATTTCTAAATATTGGTATTAATAATATTAAGAATATTGCTATTCCCATAATTGTAGTTGCTGCCCATCTCATCAAACTACTAATAATAATTACTACAATTAATAATCCTCCTCTTAATTTCTTTTTGGTTATTTCTATATATATCAATGCAATTAATAATGCTGGTAAAAAGTAAATTACATGAGTGTTATCATATCCTAAAAACCAATTTAGCTTAGTAGTTTCTAATGCATACATCCCGTCTGGAAATATTATTAAAGTTGCAAAATTTATATATATAATTATCTCAAAACATAATAAAATTGCAGATAAGAAAGTTTTAATATCTTCCATCCCGGTTTTCAAATATTATAGCCATTGCTATTATCGACATTGCAAATAATGTACACAGTTGTATATTTCCATTATTTAATATTGTAATTATTGTAATCCATCCTAGAAAAACCATTAATATTACTATTTTTTTAGACAATTTTCCTCTCTTAAGAAATAATATAATTGCACCTAATATAGATGCCAATCTCCATATATTCATTATATTATTAACTATTCCATATCTTGCCATATAATCAGTTTTAAAAAATGGAATCAACAAAATAATCCACATAAAAAAATTTATGATTTCTTTCTTTTTCATTTTTTCTCCCAACTTTTCATATGTTAAATATTTTTTGATTTTTGTGCATATTAATTTTAGCCATTAAATATATAAGTCTTTCTAATTTTAATTTATATAATATATATAATAACTTATATTGCTTTGTCAATTGCTTAAATTCTACATTATGGAATATATCTTGCCATATTGTAATATTAAATGACTCATCTATTTTTTTTATTTTTTCTTTCTTAGTCAAGCTAGAATCTTTATGCATTATATCTGCTTTTAACCATTTCATATACATAGTTATCATACAAATATATATTTCACTTTTCAGATTTAAACTGTTATCATTATTTATTTTTTCTAAAATATCCTTGAACTTTTCTATTTCATTAATATAACTATTTATATATTTAAATGAACCTGATCTTGTATTTACAATATAATGATAAGATAAATCTTTTGTTATTAATATATTTTCAGAATTAATGAATGCTTGTAAATTAAATATCATATCTTCTTTAAATTTAATATTAACAGAAAATTTTATATTATTTATCACAGTTTTTTTGTATAACTTTCCACCAGCATATCCTAACATTTTCGAATCATAATTTTCATTATTATTTTCATTAGTTATAATATTTCTTATTAAATTTATTTTATTTTGAGGTGTATACATAACATCTTTTTTCACAAAATATTTTTGTCCTAATGATGAGTCTACTTCTCCAATTATAATATCACAATCATCTCTGTCTATTATTTTAGTAGCATTTTCTATATAATCATTTTTAAATTCATCATCTGCATCTAAAAATGTAATCCATTTTCCATTTGATTTTTCTATCCCTATATTTCTTGAATATGATACACCATTATTAACTTCATTATTATATAAATGTATTCTTTTATCTGAAATAAATTTATTGCAAATATCTTCTGTACCATCATTTGAGCCATCATTAATAAGTATTAATTCCCAATTGCTTCTTGTTTGGTTAATAACACTTTGAATACATCTTTCTATAAAATTTTCTACATTGTACATTGGAACTATTATACTAATTAATCCTTCCATCTCTTTTCCTCTTTAATTTAATTTTTTCAAAAAATTCTTATAATAATTTTCTAAAGTCAATTCTTTAGAAAATTCTATACTTTTTTTTGACATTTCATTAATTTTATTTTCATTAGCAAGTAATTCGTCTATATTATAAGTTAAATTTTCTATCAATTCATTTCTGTTTTCTTTATTTAAAATGATTGCATTTTCTTTGCTTACATATTCTGGTATTCCTCCTGAATATGTAGTAATTATAGGAAGTCCAGACTTTAAAGCTTCTATTATGGTTAATGGCGCAGGGTCATCCCAAATAGAAGGTAGTACTGCAATATCAGCCAATTTGTATAAATTTGGAATATCAGTATATGGTATAAAACCAGTAAAAATGACTTTATCTTTTACGTCTTTTATTATATTCTCTATTTCTGTAATAAAATCATTTTTTATATTAGTATCAAAGAAAAAGCTTCCAACAATTAATAATTTAAAGTTTGTATTTTTTACATTTTTTATTGCTAATAATAATTCTTTAATTCCTTTTTCTTTTGTTAACCTACCAGTATATAAAAGAACTTTTTCATTTTTTTTAATTTTATATTTATCTCTCAATTCGCTAATTTTTTGTTCTGATATTTTACCAATAAATTCAGTTTCATCTATACAATTTTTTAGTACATCAAAATTATCATTTGCATTTATATTAAAATGTTTTTTGGTTTGTTTTACTATATAATTGCTAACACATATTATATTTTTACATTTTTTTATTATCTCTGTACACCCATAATCGTTAGTGATTTCATTATGAAGATGATAATAATATTTTTTATCATACTTTTTATAATTAGTTCTCCATTTTAAAGCTAGAAATAATGTAGCATGGTTTTCTAATAAGACCTTATCATAATTTTCTTCTTTCAAATATTTACTTACTTTATTTAAAAAAAATAGTCTTTGACAAATATATCGATAAGACATAGTTTTTTCTTTCTTTAATATGTTTTTTGCTATAAAATAGATTAACTTATCAAATAGCCCAATAATTTTAATAGATTTTATAAATTTAACTTTAGTATTATTATATAATTTTGCTTTTTCATAAGCTTTTTCATCATAAATAGAAAATATAGTAATATCTATATTTTTTTTACTTTCATTTTCTTTTATAAAATTTTCTACTAAATTTTCAACTGCTCCTCCCTTTGATGCTGGAACAGGTAGATAACCAGATGTAATTATAGCTAATTTCATATTTCTAACCTCTTTCTTCTAGCTAAATGGTTCTTAATAAATTCAAAAAATTTTATAACTATTAATGATACACATAATGTCATTATGGAAGAAATTAAAATTAGTAAAAAATCATTTCTAATTATTTCTAATGAGATTTTTGTGACTTTAGAGAATACCATCATTAATACTCTTTTTATTGGTTCATGAATGCACATTATTAACAAAGAATTTAAACTTAATAAATTTAATATTTTTAACTTTATTACATTAGATATAAAATATATTCCCATCCCACCTATAATTGCTGTAATATATAATAAATAATATGAATTGAATATTAAATTATTAAAGTTCATTCCTTGTTCTTTTTGCGATAATACTCCTACTATAATAAATGCTACTAACGATATAATTAATTTTTTATATTTATTATTAACTTTCTTGCTTATCCATTCTTCTTTTAATTTAAAAATATATCCAATATAGTAAAATACAATAGAAGTAAAAACTATGTCTAAACATAATGGTAATCTAAAAGTTGTGATTTTTGGATATAAGTATCCGAAGAAACTACTGAATAATATTATAACTGGTACATAAATATTTAATTTACCCTTTATCTTTGTATTAATAAAATCAAATATAATTTCAGTCACAAACAAACATGGTAAAAACCACATAACGGCATTATAGACATAGTTTTCTTCTCCTCCTCTGCAAAGGAATATATTTATAAATTGTCCGAAAACTGATACATTGTCTTGTCCTCTTACATTTTTTTCAACCAATACCCAATAAAAAAACCATAATATGCTAAATAGAAAATATGGAACAATTAATCTCTTAAATTTGTTTTTTTTAAAATTTTCCTTATGTTTATATAAAAATCCAGAAATCATAAAAAATAATGGCATATGAAATGAATATATGAAATTTTGAATTTCTTGATTTCTTGAAACATGACCTATTACAACTAATAATATGCCTATGCCTTTAGCCGTATCTATCCAATCTATTCTCTTTACCTCTTTTTCCAATTTAATACTCCTTCGATTATATCTATACTTTTCTCAATCATTATTTTTATATCATATTTTTCTTTTTCGATTTCATTATTTTCTATAATTATTTTGTAAAGACTTTTATTATTTAATAACTCAATAATCTTGTCATAAAGTTCATTAGGACTTTCTTTATTAATTAATAAACCATTTTTCATATTTTTAATAATATCACTAATACCACCAACATTACTCGCTATAATAGGTTTATCACAAGCCATATACTCAATAATAGCTAAACCAAATCCCTCCCATTTAGAAGGTAATATAGCTATATCAAATGCAGGAATATACTTTTCAGTATTGTCTACCCATCCCGTTATTGTTACTAAATTCTGCAAACCATATTTTTTTGCATATTGTATAACTTCATCTTCTAACTCACCAGAACCAACATACATTAATCTAGCCTTATTATTTTCTTTATACACTTCATTAAATGCTTTTATAGTAGTTATTGGATCTTTCTGTTCAGATAATCTTCCAACTACTCCTATAACAATTTCATTATCTTTTATGTTATATTTATTTCTAGTTTCCTTTCTATATTTATCGCATCCTTCAAACTTTTTAAAATCAATGCCATTTTCTATAATACACATCTTTTTAGCTGGTGATATTTTATATTTTATTGCAGAATCATATTCGCTTTGAGAAATATTAATAATTTTATCAGTTTTAATAGATAATACCTTTTCTATTAAAGCTATTATCTTTTTCTTTTTTTTGCTCATATTTGCATTAAAATACCAACCATGTGCATTGTATAGTATTTTAGTTTTATGATTAAATAACATTGCTATTCTTCCATAAGCACCTGCTTTACTGCTATGTAGATACAATATATCTGGTTTAATTTTCTTCAATAATTTTCTAACTTCAAAAGTGGATTTTAAATCTTGCTTTATCTTAATTTCTCTTGTCATTTGTATAACATATATATCTTTTACTATGTCTTTAAATTTTTCTAATTTTTCTTCATAATCTTGGGAAACTATTAAAATATTTTCATAATTTTCATTTTTGAAATTTTTCAAAAACATATACAAATATTCTAGTACTCCCCCGAGCACTTTGCGCTATATGTACTATTTTCTTTTTAGGCATTATATAGCTCCTTTTCTTAATACACAATTTTTTATCGTTTTAAATAATAATTTTATATCTGTTTTTAAGGACCAATTGTAATAATATTCTACATCCATATCAAGTCTTTCTTTAAAAGTAAGTTCACTTCTTCCTGATACCTGCCACATTCCAGTTATTCCTGGTTTTACCAATGTTATTTTATCATACAATCTCCCCATATCTTCTTTTTCTCTTGGTAAATAAGGTCTTGGACCTACTAAACTCATATCTCCTTTTAGTACATTTATAAATTGTGGAAATTCGTCTAAACTTGTATTTCTTATAAAATGTCCTACTTTTGTAATTCTAGGATCTTCTTTAAGTTTTTTATATGTATCATACTCTTTTCTAGCTTCTTCATTTTTCTCTAAATATTTTAGTAATTTTTCATCTGCATTATTTACCATTGATCTAAATTTATATAAATAAAATTCTTTTCCATCTTTTCCTATTCTTTTTTGCTTATAAAATAGTGGTCCATAGTCTTTAGATATTATATTAGCTATTTTTATAACCATTGTTAGCGGTATTAATAATAGTATTCCAACTATTCCACCCATAATATCAATAAACCTTTTTAATATTTTTTCTAAATAAAAAACAAATTTTAGCTTTTTCGCTTCTTTTTTTATAATACTTCCAGATATAAAATCGTCATCAATATTACCTGTTAAGTTATCTATATATGCAAAATTTTCTCTATTTGCACTCATTTGTAAATCCCCCTAAATTAATTTATTTTATATTTTTAGTTTATAATACTAATTTGTATATCCTGTATTATCTATTATATCATCACTAATTTCTTGTACTGTTTCTGATGGTGTATAATTTTCTTCACCAAATATTTCTTCATGTAATCGTTTTACATTTTTTTCTAATGTAACTGGCACCCCATACCATCTATCTGTAGTAATTCCTTTTACTTCATATGGCCAACCTATACTATCAGACATTTTATACGTTAATATAGTAGGTGCAAGTCCTATTATTTCATTTGGTTTTATATTGGTATATACCTCTGGCAAAATTTGATCCGCTAAATCATTTATTTCACTTATATTTTTAGTTTTTAATTTTTCAAACATGGCTTCTATAACAGTTCTCATTCTTTCGGTTCTTCTATAATCTCCACCTTCTGTATATCTGATTCTTGAATATGCAACGGCTTGTACTCCATTTAATGTTTGCCTTCCGGCTTCTGATATATATGAAGATTTTATTCCTGTATGCCTAGATGTATCTCTAATTCCACTGTTTAAATACTCTATCTCGTCTTCTTCTATTCTTATTTCAACTCCACCTAGTGCATCAACTGCATCTGCAACTGCATCAAAATTAACTGTAACAAACTCTTTTACGTTTAAATCTAAATTTTTATTTAATGTTTTAAGTGCAAGTTCTGGTCCCCCATAAGAATATGCATGTGTTATTTTATCTAATCCATATCCTTCAATATCTACATATGTATCTCTATATACTGAAACTAAGTTGATTTCTTTAGTGTCATTATTTATACTTGCTATAATAATACAGTCGCTTCTGTTTCCTTCTCCTAAGTCGCTATCTCTACTGTCTACACCGTATATTGCTATATTTCTGTATCCTGATAGTTGTTGTTCCACTTGATCTGCAACATTAAGATTATTTTCATCAATTTCAACTTGTTGCATTTGACTTAATTTGCTATTAAGGTACAAATATCCGCTAATAAACATTGTAACTAAAAAAATGACAATGATAAGAATAATAATTCCTAATACCTTAAAAAATGTTTTCATTATTTCCTCCAAAAGTTTATCCGAAATTTTACCTTTTATATTATACTATTTCTACTAAATTTTTACAACCCTTTTTTCGATATTTTTCCCTATTATATATACTTATTTATATTAGAAGTAGGCTAATTGCTTAACAAAAAATATTATAGCAATTAACCTATCTTTTTGTAATATTTATATATTATTTTATAAATTGTTTCTTTCTCTCCCTACTACAACAAATCTTCCATCTTCTGTATAGTAAGTACATGTAGATAATGTAATTAATCTATCTCCATATTCAGCTGTTTCGTCAATATCATACAATGATAATTTTTTTATATTTTCTATAAAGTCATTGTACTCTTTTTCTGTTTTTGCATTCATAAAATTATAATACTTAAATGCATCTTTTTCAGATTTATAATACACTTTCGACCTGAATGTAGAAATAATATCATACTCAGTATCTTCCTCTGCTGTTGTAAACCTAATTATCGGATGTTCTTTGTAAAACTCTTCGTCTACATATTTTAATAAATCTGTAAACATTTCGCCATTATTCATGTAATGACCATATATCATTAAATTATTACTTTCTAAATTCCAATTATAATTGCAATCTAAAAATATGGCACCCTGTTCTGCTTTTTCTTTTTGAGAATTATGTGTTAAATAATAGTCATTATCTTCTCCCTGAACAACAGGATAACTTATATTTGTATTTTCTATTTCAATCCATCCTACTATATCGTCATTTTCTTTTTGTAATTCTTGTACTTGTAATATTCTTCTTGCTTTTTCCTTTTCTTCTTCCGTCTGTTCTTTTTCTTTTACCTGTATTGTTCTTTCTATTTTTTCTTCACTAATTTCTATAGTGTTTAATAAATTTCTTTCTTTTACCGCTTCCTTTTTTATTAAAAAAAATTTTATTATATATATTAATGATAAAACAATTATTAAGCTTAAAATAATATACATTACCAAATATACAATTCTTTTTTTATAATTATTTTTCATTATCTTCTCCCTATATTACAAAAGAATAGACATTTAGTCTATTCTTTTGTTTCTTTTCTTCTCATATAAGCTATAGTTGATGTTGCAAATAATATTGCTAATACAGCAATTCCTATATAGCTTTGAACACCTGTCTTAGGTACATCATCTTTTTCTTCTTCTGGAACAGTATTTTCTGGTTCTTCTACTTCAATTGCAGAAATTTTTGCATAAATAGTTGTATCTGTATCTAAAGTGCTATTAAAATCAAAAGCATTTGTATATCCCTCATCTGTAAAGAATCCGGTTATTTCATAGTTGTCTTCTAAAGTGATATGTGATTTTAATAAATCTTCTGTAATTTTGCTTCCTTCATCTACAGTTATTTTATTAGTATTTTCTCCTGCTATTAATGTTACAATAACTTTTGGATTATCTGTATTTGCTGTTGCACTATCTGGAATTGATGACTCAGATATTACATTGTTGTTTTCGTCTGTTAAAACTACTTTATCTCCTGCTATAACAACTTTATTGGTTGTATTTTCAGTATTAGTTACTGTAAATTCTGTAAGATAACCATTTTCTGCTGCTCTAACTACATTTTCTGTATAATCAGATGTTAATGTTCCATTCATAGTTAAAGTTGGATTATTAGTAGCAGATGCACCTTTATCTATTTCTATACCATTATTAGCATCTGTTCCATTATATCCTAAATGTAGGTCTATAATTTCTACATTACCTCCATTTACAAGAACTCCTCCATATCTAAATCCAGTTATTGAAACATTGTTTAATATTACTGTGGCTCCATCATATGATTGTACACCATATTTAGGTCCATTACTTAAATTTATATCTTTTAATGTAAGATTTCCTGCTGCAAATTGTGCTGTAAACATTGTTTGATTTCCAGATGTTGATGTCCAATCTGTAGAACCAGATATAGTATATCCATTTCCATCAATTGTAAGCTTTTTTTGCACTACTATTGGTTTTGTTACTGTTATGTTATTTTGTATTTCAACAGTACCACCATCATCTACATTCTGTATTGCTGTATTTAAAGAATCTTCATCTGTAGCAGTTTCTGTAGTTGCAGCGTTACTGATGTATGGAATACAAAATAGAGCAAGCATAGTTAATGTTAAAATTAACATTATTTTAATTTTTTTACTCATTTTAAATCCTCCTGTTTTTAATATTTTAATAGTAAAAAGTTTTACTATATTTACAATTTATTCTTTCATTTTTTTTGTTTTTTATTTATATTTTTATAATTTAAAATTTTCCAATTAAAAAGTGTAAAAAAATAAGGATACATTTATATCCTTATAATCTTTCTGTAAATTCGTTTGTAAAATTACCTAACAAAACTTATTTCTAAATAATTGTTAAGATAAGTATTCACTTCACCAAAATATAATTTTCTTAGTATTAATGCATATCTAACCTCAATTTTTCTAGTGCTATACTTCTACTACTTATTTTATTTTTATCTTCTTTATCTAATTCTGCTAAAGTTTTTCCATTATCAAGTTCAAAAATTTCATCAAATCCGAAGCCATTATTTCCTCTTCTGTTTTCTGCTATGTATCCATTTAGTTCTCCAATGTATGTTTTTTCTTCTCCATTAGGTTTTACTATAGCTATGCATGTAATTACTTTAGCCGTTCTTTCTTCTTTTTTGGTTCCTTTTAATTTTTCTAATATGTAATTATTTCTTTGCTCTTGTGTAGCATCTTCACCTAAAAATCTAGCTGTATAAACACCTGGAAATCCTTCTAGTGCATCTACACATAAACCACTATCATCAGCAATACATGTTTTATTTGCAATTTTACAAATTTCTTCTGCTTTCTTTAGCGCATTTCCTTCAAAAGTATCTCTATCTTCTTTTACTTCTACATTTATATTTGCTTCTTTTAGCGATAAAAGTTTATATTCTTTTAAAATTTGTTGCAATTCTTTTATTTTTCCATTATTATTTGTTGCTAAAATTATTTCTTCCATAATAAGCTCCTTTGTTTTAAATTAAAAAGGAAACATAAATATTTTTTATATAATGTTTCCTTTTTAGTTAAATTAATAATATAACAATCCTCTAGTCGTTGAACCGGCTATTGCAGCTATAATTATTGATATTACTATAATTAGTATAATTATAATTAATAATGATATAAAGAATGACCTTGCATAGTTTCTTCTGTTTATGTTTGAACTATCAAATGCAAAAACTATTAAGCAAATTAATCCTACAAGTGGTATAGCAAATAGCAAGTTGTATCCAAAATATGCCCAAGGTGAAAGTGGTCTATAGTCTGATGGAATATTTGGATTATTTTTGTAATTATAATTTTGATTATAATTTGGGTTGTAATTATTGTTTGGAACATTATTGTAATTTTGATTCATAAATTTCTCCTCCTTTTATTTCTTTTATATAATAATTATTAAAACAAATTAATAAATATTACCTTGGATTTTTTATTGCTGCTTGTGCTGCTGCTAAACGTGCTATAGGAACTCTAAATGGTGAACAAGAAACATATGTTAAACCTATATCATGGCAAAATTCTACTGTTGGTGGATTTCCTCCGTGCTCTCCACATATACCAAGTTTTATATCAGGTCTTGTTTTCTTTCCTAGTTCAACTGCCATTTTAACTAACTTTCCTACACCTTTTTGATCTAATTTAGCAAAAGGATCTGATTCGTATATTTTTTTATCATAATATGCATCTAAGAATTTTCCTGCATCATCACGGCTAAATCCAAATGTCATTTGAGTTAAGTCATTTGTACCAAATGAGAAAAATTCTGCCTCTTCTGCTATCTCATCTGCTGTTAACGCTGCTCTTGGTATTTCTATCATTGTGCCTACATGATATTCTAAGTCCACTCCGGCAGCTTCTATCTCTTTGTCAGCTGTAGATGTAATTATATCTTTTACATATTTTAGCTCTTTTATTTCTCCTACTAAAGGAATCATAATTTCTGGTACTACATTCATTCCTTCTTTATTTACATTAATTGCAGCTTGTATAATTGCTTTTGTTTGCATTACACCTATTTCTGGATATGTTACATCTAATCTACATCCACGGTGTCCCATCATTGGGTTAAATTCATGTAATCCTAAAACAATATTTTTAAGTTCATCAAATGTCATTCCCATATCATTTGCTAAAGTACGTATTTCTTCATCATCATGTGGTAAAAATTCATGAAGCGGTGGATCTAAAAGTCTTATAGTAACTGGGTATCCCTTCATTGCTTTATATAATCCTTCAAAATCGCCTCTTTGCATTGGCAATAATTTCTCTAATGCTTTTTCTCTTTGTTCTACTGTTTTAGAAACTATCATTTCTCTTATTGCAGCAATTCTTTCTGGTGCAAAGAACATATGCTCTGTTCTACATAGTCCAATTCCTTCTGCTCCAAAATTATATGCTGTCATAGCGTCTCTTGGGATGTCTGCATTTGCCCTTACTCCCATTTGTCTATATTGGTCTGCCCATCCCATTAATTTTTCAAAATTTCCAGAAATAGTTGTATCAACAGTTTCTATTTTTTCTCCATATACATTTCCTGTTGAACCATCTAATGATATATAATCTCCTTCATGATATACTCTTCCTGTAGAATCTGTAAAAGTTTTTGCTTCTTCATCTATAACTATTCCATCACATCCTGATACACAACATGTTCCCATTCCTCTTGCAACAACTGCTGCATGTGATGTCATACCTCCTCTTAATGTTAGTATTCCATGACATACAGTCATTCCATCTATATCTTCTGGTGAAGTTTCTAATCTTACTAAAATTAAATCTTTTTCTCCTGCATCATGTTGTTTTACAGCATCTTCAGCTGAAAATACTATTTTTCCTGTTGCAGCTCCAGGTGATGCTGCTAGTCCTTTTGCAATAACTGTTGCCTTCTCTAAACTTTCATTATTAAAAATTGGGTGTAATAATTGTTCTAATTGATTAGGCTCTACTCTTAATACAGCTTCTTTTTCTGTTATCATTCCTTCATTGACTAAATCTACTGCTATTTGTAAAGCCGCTGTTGCTGTTCTTTTTCCATTTCTTGTTTGTAAGAAATATAATTTTCCTCTTTCAATTGTAAATTCCATGTCTTGCATATCTTTATAATGTTCCTCTAATTTATGTGCATACATTACAAAGTCATCATATGCTTGTTTATTTACTTGTTCTAATGTTTCTATAGATTGTGGTGTTCTTATTCCTGCAACAACATCTTCTCCTTGTGCGTTCATCAAGTATTCACCAAACAATTTATTTTCTCCTGTAGCAGGGTTACGAGTAAATGCAACACCTGTACCACAATCATCTCCCATATTTCCAAATACCATTTCTTGTACATTTACTGCTGTTCCCCAATCGCCTGGTATATCATTTAACCTTCTATAAGTAATTGCTCTTGGATTATTCCATGAACGAAATACTGCTTTAACTGCTTCTGTTAATTGCTCTATTGGGTCTTGTGGAAAGTCATCTCCTATATTGTTTTTATAAATGTCTTTAAATACATCTATTAATTCCCTTAAATCATTTGCATCAAGTTCTGTATCTTGTTTTCCCCCTTTTCTTTGTTTTGCTTTATCTATTTCTGATTCAAATAAATCCTTTGGGACTTCTTTTACAACATCACTATACATTTGAATAAATCTTCTGTAACTATCATATGCAAATCTTTCATTTTTTTGTGCCATTGAAGTAACTACTGTATCATTTATTCCTAAGTTTAATATAGTATCCATCATCCCTGGCATAGATGCTCTTGCTCCAGAACGAACTGATACTAATAATGGGTTATTTGCATCTGCAAATTTCTTTCCTGTCATATTCTCTAGTTCTCTTAAAGCTGCAAAAATTTGATGTAATATTTCTTCTGAAATTTTTTCTCCATCTTCATAATATTTTATGCAGGCTTCAGTAGTAACTGTAAATCCTTGTGGAATTGGCAATCCCAAGTTTGTCATTTCCGCTAAATTTGCTCCTTTTCCTCCCAACAATTCTCTCATTGTTGCGTTTCCTTCTTTGAATAAATACACATATTTTTTATCCATACTTTTCCTCCTATATATAATTGTTAACTAAACATATTTATTATATAACATGCGTAAAATAAATAAATTTATACATTATTTCAAGTGCTTTGGTATATATCTTCCACCATGTTTTCTTTTATTTTTTCTTACTCTATTTATCTTATCATGCACATTATATTCACTATAGTTTTTTTCTGTTGTATCTTCTAATTTTTGATGTTTTAATTTATTTTCATTATATCTTAATTGTATTTCTGCTACATTAATTGGTTGAGTATCTTCTATAGAGCCGTTTACAGAGTTTATAATAGATTTTTTACTTTCTTCTGTATTATATACATTTTCGAATGAATCTTCAACTTCTTCTTCATCTTTATCTTTATAAATACCCATTCTTTTTAATATTGGATATATTTTTGTTCCAAATGGAATCATCATTATATCTTCTTTTGATAATGTTTTTGTAAACAATATTAAACATACATATATTATAACTCCGCAAAGAATTGATATTATAGTTGAAACATTGTTATTTATAATATTATTTAATCCCATATTTATAAAATAAACGCTAATTCCCATTATTAAAGCTGATAAAATTGGTTTTAGTATATTATTTTTAAAGTTCATATTAAGTTTTATACTTTTTCTTAGTGCTGTTATACCTATTGTAAATGCAACTATTTGACATGTTATTGAACTTATTCCTGCTCCTAAAATATTTATATCTGGGTTACTAATTAATATCATATTTAATATAAATTTAATAACTGCACCTACTGCTAAAGCAATTGCTGGTACATGAGTTTTATTTAACCCATACAATCCTCCATTTATTGTCTGACTTAATGCAATAAATATCATAGAAATAGAGTATAACATTAAAATGCTTGCTCCATCTGAAGCAGATGGATATATTAAATTTAAAATAGGCTGAGCTAGTGCTATAAAACCTGCTGCACATGGCAAAACTATTACTAGAGAAGAAAACAATGAAAATTTTAGTCTTTTTGAAGCCGATTTATAGTCTTTTTTAGCAATTGAACCTGCAATAGCAGGTGTTAATGCAGTTGAAAATGCTACATTTATTGCAACTGGAAGTCCTACTAAAGTATCTACCTTAGATAATATTCCTGTCATGTTCATTGCATATGCCTCTAGGGCTTCTTTTCCACCTTCTATAATTCCTGCAAATGCTGTTTGAATACACCTACTAACTGTTGAAGAATCTATGATAGGATTTACAACAGATATAACTGAGCTAATAGTAACAGGTATTGACATTGTTAAAATTGCTTTTAGTAATTGCCCATTTGTTTTATTTCTTTCTGGTGAAACTTGTTTCTTATCTATTTTTAATTTTTTATTTTTATAATAAATAACTAAGTATACAAATGTAATAATAATTGCTAAAGTTGAAGATAAGTTTCCTCCTGCAGCCATTATATATGGATCTTCTCCAATTAGTGAATATACAAATAATATAGACAAAACACAATTAAAAAATTGCTCTAAAATTTGGGATGCACTAGTTGGCTTCATATCATTTTGTCCTGCAAAATATCCTCTAAACACTGCAGAAGCGGCAACAAATACTATTGCTGGTGCCAAAACTTGCATTACATATTTTACATCTGGTACATTAAATACTAAAGTTGCTATTGGCTCTGCTGCAAAAAATAGTAATAGTGAAAAAGCAAGTCCTAAACTCACAAAGAAAGTCATGCTTATTCTAAATATTCTTTGTGCACCTTTTTTATCTCCTATTGCTATTCTTTCAGAAACCATCTTCGAAACAACACTTGGAATTCCTATTGATGAAAGTGCTAAAAGTAAAGAATATATTTGGTATCCAGTAGAATAATATCCAAGTCCAGTATTTCCAAAACCTTCTGCATTTGTAATTACAAGTCTATATATTAAACCCAATAATTTTACAGATATTTGCGCAAACATTAAAATTAAAACATTTTTCATAAATGATGCGCCTTTTTGTTTTACTGCTTTTTTCAAGTTTTTCTTCCTTTCGTAATATTCGTGTTAATTAAGTAATAATTATATTAAATAAATGTGTGTATTATTTGTTTTATATATGCATTTTATATATATTAAATAGTAATCCTTCGCTTTACTATATTGTTATTAATAAATTTTATTTTTTCTCAAAATTAAACTTAGGCATCATTCCTATTTTGTCTGGAGTATGTTCTGGAAGTTGATATATGTCATGTCCTGGGAATTCATTTCCCTCTACAAATAAAGGTCCATCTGGAGTAAATCCAACGTCCCATCCTGCATATCCCATTTCTGGAATAACTTTTGCTGCTTTATCAACCATCTCCAAAACTTTATCCCAATATGGAAATTGAAAACCTTTTATTGTAGAACCTGTTTCAGGATGTGTTACATAAGTATTTTTCTTTTTATCAATGGCTACTTGTGTAACAACACCTGTTTTTTCATCAACAGGAGCTACCATTCCATTACTATTGAAATTATCTACAAATCTTTTTCCTGTACCTATTCTAAAATATGCACATATTACATGTGTTACTAATTTTAAATTCTTTCTTTCCTCTTTTGGCACGGTTAAAATTGACTTTCCGTCTTCTGTAGTTACTATTGTAACCACTCTTACAGTATTTATTGCATGTGGATTTATTTTTGCAACATCTGGATGTTGTTTTATAATTTCTTCTAGTTCAAAGTTTGAGCCTTCTTCTGTTAAATGATCATATATTTCATCTAAAGTAGCATAATTTTTTATATTAATTTTTTCTATGCCTTTTCCACAACCACCATCTATTGGCTTTGCCATAAACTCTTTATGTTTTTGCATAAAATCAATAATTTTGTCCTTTGGTGTACCATTAACTTTTATCCAATCTCTTTTTAAATAGTCATTAAATATTGTGTTAAATTCATCTTTATTTTTGAATATATGAAGATAATCTAAGTCGCAATACTTTGTAACTAAATCGTTATTTCTTCCTCTAGTAAGGTATGTGTCTCTTTGTTCTGGCGTTAAATTATACATTTCAAACAAGTCATAATCCATGTAGCCTGCACCATACTTTCTAGCACATTTTTGCATATCCATAAAAATTCCAAATTTAGACTTACCAGTTTTTTCATGGATTGAATTTATTTTTTCTTTCATGGCTTTAGTATCCATTGTCTTAAGCCTTTTTAATATATACTTAATATTTCCCAACTCAAAATCTCCTTTTAAGTTTATTTTTCTTGTTAATTATATACTAAATATTTCCTTAATTGCAACATATAAATATATTTTTTTTGGAAACTAGAGCATGTCATTTTTTTCTAAATTCCTAAATATGGACAGATCTTGTAAAAAAGAACAGATTTATATAAATTTTTTATATAAACCTGCTCTTTTTTCTAAAACTTTTTATTTTTGTGTCAAATTTCTCCGTCCCGTTTGACAACTTTAAAATTCTATTTTTTCTTGAATCCAATTTTCTAACTCATCTATTTTTACTCTTACTTGTTCCATTGTATCTCTATCACGTATTGTTACACAGTCATCTTCTAATGTATCAAAATCTATTGTCACACAATATGGTGTTCCTATTTCATCTTCTCTTCTATAACGTTTTCCTATACTTCCTGCCTCATCATAGTCACACATAAATTTCTTTGATAAGTTGCTATATACTTCTTCTGCCTTTTCGCTTAACTTTTTAGATAATGGAAGTACTGCTACTTTATAAGGTGCTAGTGCTGGATGTAAGTGTAATACTGTTCTTACATCTCCCTCTGCAATTTCTTCTTCATCATATGCATTGCATAAAAATGCTAGTGCTACTCTATCACATCCAAGTGATGGTTCTATACAATATGGTACATATTTCTCATTTGTTTCTGGATCTAAATATGTCATATCTTCTTTAGAATGTTCCATATGTTGTTTTAAGTCGTAATTTGTTCTGTCTGCAATTCCCCATAGTTCTCCCCATCCAAATGGGAAAGTAAATTCTATATCTGTTGTACCATTACTATAATGTGATAATTCTTCTGGTGAATGATCTCTTAATCTTATATTTTCTTTTTTCATGCCTAAACTTAAAAGCCAGTTCTCACAGAATTCTTTCCAATATTTATGCCATTCTAAATCTGTACCTGGTTTGCAGAAAAATTCTAATTCCATTTGTTCGAATTCACGTGTTCTAAATGTAAAGTTTCCTGGAGTTATCTCGTTTCTGAATGCTTTACCTATTTGTGCTATTCCCATAGGTAATTTTCTTCTTGTTGTACGCATTACATTTTTAAAGTTAACAAATATTCCTTGTGCTGTTTCTGGTCTTAAATATATTTCAGATTT
>JAGHJM010000116.1 GCA_017886645.1 Clostridia bacterium | reverse complement strand
ATATTATATTTTATATTTATTTTTTTATTTGTCTAATATTTCTAATCCAATTTCTAAGGCATCTTCTAATATTTTTTTATTTTCTTTATTTTCCTCGCTATTAATTTTTTCAATTAATTCTTTTACAAATAATCCTCTTAGTGTATTTTCATTAACTAATTTTTCTATATCTACATTTGCTTTTGTGCTGTCTTTTAGTTTTATTATATTAGTTTTTAAAATAAATTTATTTATTTCATATTTATTTATTTCAAAATTTCTTCTGCCAACCATATTTATTTCATATAACTTGTTATTTTCTAATTCTATATTATTTATTTTTTCTATTAATTCTTCCTTGCTAATAATATTAGTTATGTCTAAATCTTCTACAACAAATTCTTTGTCATCAATAGGAATAAAGTCTAAATCTATTTTTTTATTTTTTATTTCTCCTACTATTATTCCATGTTGCCCTATTTCATCAAATCCTAATGATATAGTAGAGCCAGGGTACACTATTTTTTTGTCTTCTGATATATATCTTTTATGTACATGTCCTAAAGCGATATAATCAAATCCAATATTTTTTAATTTTTTTTCAGACAAAGGATTATATTCTCTATAATTGTCATAGTTTCCATCTAGAGAAGCATGTGTAATTAATATATTAATTTTATCTGGTTCATCTATTTTTATTTCTTCTATATCAGAATTTTTTTGATAAAAATCATTAAATCCAAATCCATATATATTTATGTCTCCATATGTACACTTTTCTATTTCTTCACTAAATATTTTTACATTTTTATTCCAATTAATTGTTTTATACATTGAATTATTTATATATGGATCATGATTTCCTGGAGATATAAATATTTTAGTATTTGGTATTTCACCAAATAAATTATTTATATATTCAATAGTCGTATTTCTTATATATTGATGTTCATATAAATCTCCTGAAATAAATAAATATTCAATATTATTATTTTTTATATACTCTATTATTTTTTTTAATGCTTTTCTTTGATCTAATCTTCTTAAATCTCCAAAATTGTTTTTATCACTTAATAATGTAAACGGTGCATCAAAATGCATGTCTGCCATATGTACAAATTTCATTATTTACCTCTTTTCCTTTTGTAAATTTATATAAAATAATGTACCATTTTTCTATTTACTTGTCAAACATCTATTTGAATCAAATCTATGAAAATAATTCTATTTAGCTTAATTTTGTGGATTTTTATTTCTTATTACTATCTAAAGAAATTTATTTATACTAAAAAAATGAACCCTCCTTGTTAAACTTTTTTGTCTAACAATTTTGGTTCACTTTATTAGTACATCTTTTTTTTAGTTTTTGTCTGTATTATCTTCTTCAGTTACTGTTGTAGGACCAAATAATTCATCAAATTTTGCCTCAAGCTCTTTTTGCACATCTATACTAAATAACTCATCGTCATCCTCTTCTTCTCCTTGTGGTAAAATAATAGAATCTTGCATATTACTTTGAGAATTTATATTATTATTTGATTTTTCTTTATTTTCTGTTACTATATTACTGTTTTTTGTGTTATTATTTTGGTCTTTTATATCATCTTCAAATAAGTCATCTAATGATTCTACTTTTATGTCCTTTTTTACTTCTCCATTTTTATTATCTTCTTCTACATACGGATTATACGGATTAAATTTCCTCCATACACCTCTAACACCTGCATCAAACTCTAAATGGTTCATTCTAACTTCTTCTAGTTTTCTTACCATTTGAGGTTTTTCAAAATAATAAAATTTTCTAGCCTTTACTGGTCTTACACCTTTCTCAAAAATTATACATAAATCATTATCTAATCTTCTTAATTCATCTGGTGTCATTAATGCTCTTGCTACTGATTGATCTGATTCACTTAGACCTTGTTTATGATAATGTTTATCCCTATTAATTGATTTACTATCTCTAAATACAGTTTTTTCACCTAAAGCCTTTGAAAAATATTCAACAGTTTTAAATGAGTTACTTCCTAAAAATACATGTGTATCACAGTTTCCCATGATAGTTTCGTATGATTTTTCATATACTGCTTCTAATTGATCTAAATTTTGTAAAATAACGCTAAATGAAATTCCTCTACTTCTACTTGTTGATATTTTTTTATCAAAGTCTGGAATTTGTCCAATGTTTGCAAACTCATCTAGTATAAAGTATGTAGGCATTTTTAGTCTTCCACCATTTTCATCTGCAAAATTGTATAGTTGTTGTATCATTTGGGCAAAGAATATTGTCAATAAAAAGTCATATGCTTTATGTGTATCTGAAGAAATAACGTATACAGCTGTTTTTTTAGTACCAAGTT
>JAGHJM010000097.1 GCA_017886645.1 Clostridia bacterium | reverse complement strand
TAGATAGAATTTGGAGATTATATGTTGAGTCAGATAAAATTTCTAATAAACCTAATGCTAACTTAGATAAAATATATAATTACACTGTAAAAAAGGTTACAAATGACTATGAGAATATGTATTTCAATACTGCTATAAGTCAAATGATGATATTTATAAACACAGTTTATAAAGAAGACTCTCTTCCAGTAGAATATGCAGAAGGGTTCTTAAAATTATTAAATCCTGTTGCTCCTCATATTACCGAGGAATTGTGGAACAAATTAGGACATGAACATACAATTGCTTATGAAAAATGGCCTGAATATGATGAATCTAAAATAGTTGAGGATGTTGTAGAAATACCTATACAAATTAACGGTAAAGTAAAAGCAACTATTAATATTCCTGTAGATTTAGATGAATCTGAAGTTAAAGAAATAGTACACAAAAATGATAATATTATAAATTTTGTCACTGGAAAAACAATTGTAAAAGAAATATATGTAAAAAATAAAATATACAATATAGTTGTTAAATAATTATAAAAGCTTGCTAATAAAAAAATTAGCAAGCTTTTGTAATATAAATGTAATAAAACAGTAAACATACTGTAATGCACTTCTCTTGCAAAATGTTGTATAATATATCCATAATTACTAAGGAGAAGTGTAATATGAGTATAGAAAAGGATTTAAAAAAAGAAGGAATTGAAGTTATTAACAAATTAGACACATTAAGTGTTAATTCACTAGCAAGTGCAGTTGCTCACAGACTTTGTAAGGCATTTCCAAATGAACATTTTGTTTATCAAAATTTATTCATTAATTTATCTAGACTTCCTATGTATGTTGCTAAAATTCCAGATGGTTTAGCAGAAGCTAATTATTTTTATAAAAATTCATCTGTTTATTTTAAAGATGGTCTAACTATAGACGAATTAGAAAAATTTGCAGTACATGAGTTCATCCATCATATACAAGAAGTAAAAGATAAACATGGAAATTTAGTTAGATTAGGTCTTTGTGAAGTAGGAGATTTCAAAGCATGTGGATTAGGATTAAATGAAGCTGCAGTTCAATTGGCTAGTTCTAAAGCATTAGGGCAAAAAGAAGATGTTGTTAAATATTATGGTATTTCTTTACCTACTAAAAGCCCACTTTATTATCCTATTATATGTAATTTACTAGAGCAATTAACTTATGTTGTTGGTGAGGATGTCCTATTTTCTAGCATGTTTAACAGTACTGATGACTTTAAAACAACTTGTATTAAATTACTTGGTGAAAAGAACTTCTTTAAAATTCAAGATAATTTCGATAAAATTTTAGACATAGAAGAAAAAATTATTACACAAAATAATAGACTAATGAATGATGACCTTGATCAAATAAAAGCTCAAAAAGTTTCGGTAAAAGTTTCTAGTTTAAAATTAAAATTAAAAACTACATTCTTTGAAACACAAAATTTAATCTTTTCTTCATATTTCGATAATGAATTTAACAAAATTCACACAACTAGTGAAATTGACCTATATAGAATGGAGTTATATAATTACAAGAATTATCTTGGTATATCAGAAGACTATACTGCATTTAATGATTATTATATAAATAAAATGATTGCTTTAGACGACAGATATACAAAAATTATAAATAATGTAGAATTAGTTCCAGTTAAGACATCTACCTGGAGTAAAATTATATCAGCAATTAGAAAAATTTTCTCACTTAATACTGAGAAAAGCTATAATACAAATAAATAAAAAATTCCCTTATATAGGGAATTTTTTTATTTAAAATTTTCTATAAATTCTTTCTCATCTATTTCCTTATTTTTCAATAAGATATCCACTACTTTATTCATTTTATATTGATTATTCTTTATTAAATCTTTTACATCTTTAAAACAGCTTTCTAATATTCTATTAATTTCTTCTTGTATAATTTTTGACATCTCTCCATCTGCTTTTTGAATTTGTCCAAGTCCTACTTTTGACATACCTGAATATGTAATCATGCTATTTGCAATTCTAGTTGCTTTCTCTAAATCTGATCCATTTCCATTAGCATATTCTCCTAAATATATTTCTTCCGAAGCCATTCCTGCTAATAATACTTTTATTTCATTTAACAATTCTGTTTTAGTTCTTACATATCCAGATGTATTTTCATGACTTACATACCCTAAAGTTCCTGTTCCTTCTGGATTTATTGTTATTTTCTTGATTCCTGGCTTTTTAAACAAAAGTAATCGTACTGCTGCGTGTCCGATTTCATGTACTGCTGTTCTTTTTAAATCTGACTTTGTAATTTTTTCTGGGTTTATCATTGTGTTTCCGTTAAACACTACTTTTGTAATTTCATTTATTGTAGGTATATCATCTTTGCTTATTAGTTTTATATCTCCACCAATATTTTTTGAATGCTTTAGTAATATTTCTTGTAATACCTTATCTGCAAATCTTCCATTTCCAATATTATCTACATTGCAAAAATATTTCATTAATTTATCTATTGGCTCTTTTGCTTCGTCTGATACATTTAAGTTGCATTGTTTTATCTTTTTGTATAATATTTGTGTAAGTTCTTCATCTGTGTAGTCTGGGAAATTAAATGTATATCCTATTCTTGATGCTATTCCTGGATTACTATCTACAAATTTTTTCATTTCGTCTTTATATCCAGCAAATATTACTACTAAGCTATCCTTATAATCTTCCATAGCTTTTATAAGCGTTGCTATAGCTTCTTGTCCAAAATCGTGTTGGCCTCCGTTATCTATACATAAACTATATGCTTCGTCTATAAAAAGTACTCCTCCCATTGCTTTTTCTATTACTTCTGCAGTCTTAGGAGCTGTTTGACCTACATATCCTGCAATTAAGTCTTTTCTTTCTACTTCTACTAATTTATTTTCTTTTATAACTCCCAAATCGAATAACATTTTCGCCATTATTCTCGCTATTGTTGTTTTACCTGTTCCAGGATTCCCTGTAAATATCATGTGCATATTTTGACTAGGTATATGTATTTTTTCATTTTCTGCTGTTTTTATAAATTTAACATATTGCTCATATTCTTTTATTTTCTCTTTTATTTCTTTCATTCCTATAATATTTTTTAGCATATTGTCTATGCTACTTTTATTATCTACTTTATAGTTATTTAATTCTTCTATAGTTGGTATATCCTCTATACTTATTTCATTTATATTTTTATAACTATTTAAAGAATGTTTCATAATTACTTCTTGCATTAATTTATCTATAAATCTACCATTTCCAAAAGCCTTTCTTCTAGAAAAATATGAACATATATTCTTTATCTCACCTTCTATATTTTTGTCACACTTAAATCCCATATTTTTCATTTTTAAAAAGAACATTTTAGTTAATTCATCTGATGTATAATCTGGGAAATCAAATGTATATCCTACTCTTGACGCTATTCCTGGATTACTATCTATAAATGTTTTCATCTCATCTTTATATCCAGCAAATATCACTACTAAGTTGTCTTTTTGATCCTCCATAGCTTTTATTAAAGTAGATATTGCTTCTTGTCCAAAATCTCTTCCGACATCTTTTGGAGCTAGACTATATGCTTCATCTATAAAAAGTACTCCTCCCATTGCTTTTTCTATTACCTCGTTTGTTTTTGGTGCAGTTTGTCCTATATATTCACCTACTAAATCTTTTCTTTCTACTTCTATTAATTTATTTTCTTTTATCATCCCCAAATCAAATAACATCTTTGCCATTATTCTTGCTATTGTTGTTTTACCTGTTCCTGGGTTTCCTGTAAATATCATATGCATATTTGTATCTGCTAAATTTATTCCATTTGCCCTTGCTTTAATTTGAAATAACATATAATTTTCAAATTTCTTTATGTTTTCTTTTAGTTCATTTAAACCTATTATTTTATTTAAACTTTCTTCTACAGTTTCCTTTTTATACATATTTTCCGGAAATACGATTTTACCTTTTGTATTGCAATACATTGCCAAATAGTTAGCTAAATCTCTGTTAGAAAATGGTATAAACTTTTGATTTAGGCTAACATATTCTTCAAATTCTTTTTTATATTTTTCTATGTTTTCTTTTAATTCATCTATTATTTCAGGTCTTATATTGTCAACAAACAAGTTAAATATTTCATCTATTGATAAATCTTTAAATGTATATCTATAATTTTGATAAATAAATTGTAACTTTGGTTCTAATTCTAGTAGTTTGTCTATCTCTTCTTTAGTTCCATTTATAATTATATAGTTACCTTTATCCATTTTAGTCAATAAATCAATAGCATGATCAAATTGTTTTTTCCTTATTTCCTTATACTGATATTTTCCATCTCGATACAATTCATAATCATTAATGAATTCCTCAACTTTATTTAAAATATATAATTTACTCTTTTCAATTTCCGTATACTTAACCTCGCATTGACTTTGATAAAATTCTCCATTTATATCTTTTCTATCACTTTTTAAAGATATCTCATATACATTTTTAGCTGCAAAATTTTGCATTGATATTTTTATAGTAGATTGGGCATCTATCTTTTCATTAGACACCAACGATTTCTCTATATACTTAATTATATCATTTTTAATCTCGTCATCTTCACCTTCTATAATACAGTGAAGATTATTTTGAGTTTTATTCATAATTATATCTTCAATAATATCGTCTAAATTTGTAGTTTTGTTCCTATACTTTTCTAATTCAGCTTTATAATCCTCTTTTTTTCCTTCTAGTTCCTTTATTTTTTCATTTTTTCTCTCTAGAAGTTCATCATCTATTTCTTTTTGATGTTCATAGTAATAATTTCTATCTGCTTCTATTTGTTCGAATTTTCCTAATCTTTGCAAATAATATATATATCCTGAAACTACTAATGGACATAAAATTAATCTACAATTATAAGTATTACAAAAGCCTATTTTATCCATTTTAGTTTTTCTTTCAAGATTATAATATCCTAAATCTTGTATTTTTATATTATCATCACTTAATTTTTCTTCCTTAAAGTCCATCTTTCTTAATTCGTTACAAGATAATACATTTCTTATCACCACATAACCATTATTATTCAATATATTATCAACAAATACGTATCCTTTTTCAACCTGCTTTTTGCAAAAATTATATACTCTATCTGGTACATTTCTTAATCCTTCTTCAATATCCCAATTAAATTCAAATTTATCATTTACAACATTATTTTTTCTAAACTCGTCTCTGTCCTTTAATTTATCTTCTAATTCTCCTTGATCTTGTAAATATTTAATATATGTTGCTATCCTTTTAGGACATGCATCAAATTTACAGCCAACACAAACAGTATTTATATTAATATTTGTTACAGTAGTAAATTCTGATGTTTCCTTTAGAAATATTTCTTTATTATCTAACTTATCTATACCTTCTGTTAATATATTATATAATTCATCTGTTGTTGTTTTGTAATCACAAAACCCAATTATATTAGAAGTTAAAACAATTTTATCCTTTCCATTTATTTCTTCTTTTCTTAGGTTCATATTTGCCTTTTCTATAAGCTTATAAGCAATTTCTAAGTTCTTATCAGATACATATCTTAATCCATTTATAGGATTCCATTCAAAATTATATCTTTTATCCATTGTTTCCTCCCCAATATATTATTTATCTTAATATAGCATAAAACATTATTTTTTACTAGTAGTATCTTTAAAGATCTGTCCCTAATTACCACTTTTCTGGTAATTAGGGACGTTTCCAAATTACCTAAAAGTGGTAATTAGGAAACGTCCCCAATTACCACTTTTTTTATTTGATCTGCTGCATTTCTTCCATCGCGTGCAGCCCATGCTACTGTCGCATGAGTTCCTATTAGGTCTCCTCCTGCGAATACTTTATTTATAGAGGTTTTATATTCTTCATCTACTTTTACGTATTTTTTATTTGTTAGTTCTATATTTTCTTTTTCTAATTGTTTATTCTCTGTTGTAGAACCAATTGCCATTACTACATAGTCTATTGGCATTTCATAGTTGCTTCCTTTTATTTCTACAGGTGATAGTCTTGTTTCTCCTTCTTTTTTTATTAAGTCCATCTTTATACATTCTATTTTTTCTACTTTTTCTTGTCCTATAATTTTTTTAATATTGTTTTGGAATAGAAATTCTATTCCTTCTTTTTTAGCATCTTCTATTTCTTTTTTTTCTGCTGGCATTTGTTCTTCCGCTCTTCTATAAATAACTTTAACACTTTTAGCATTCATTCTATTTATGGTTCTTGCAGCATCCATTGCGACGTTTCCTCCTCCTATTACTGCTACATTTTTATTTGTATAGTCTGGATGATTTCCTGTCTCTAACAATGTATTTGCACCATATACCCCTTCTAGTTCTTCTCCTTCTATTCCCATATTAGTTGGAACATTTGCACCTATTGCTAAATATATTGCATCATATTTTTGGGTTAGTTCTTCTAGGTTTATGTTTTCTCCTAGTATTTGATTATATTTTACATCTATTCCTAGGTTTAAGATTTGTTCAATTGTCTTATCTAATATATCTTTATTAAGTCTAAAGCTTGGTATTCCTCTTCTTAAGATTCCTCCGAGCTCATTATATTTTTCATATATTGTAACTCTAAATCCATATTTTCTTAGAAAAGCCGCACATGTAAGTCCTGATGGTCCACTTCCTATTACAGCAACACTTTTTCCTGATTCTATATTTTCACTTGTTTTATCAAATACCTTCTTTAAGCTTTCTTTGTCTTTTAATGCATTATCTGCAATATATGCTTCTATTTCTCCTATATTTACAGGTTCTCCTTTTATTCCTCTTACACAACTACCCATACATTGCCTCTGGTGTGGGCATATCCTTCCGCATATAGCAGGTAACACTGTAGTATTACATAAAACCTCATATGCTTCTTCCAATTTTTCTTCTTTTGTTAATCTTATAAAGGTTGGAATGTCGTTATTTAATGGACATCCTTTTACGCTACATGGTTTTACTTTACAGTTTAAACAATATTCTGTATATTTTTTTATACTTTCATTCATTTTATTATCCTTTCTTTTTTATTATCTTTCATAGATTTTAGCTCTCTTATCTTTTTTCAATTTCTTTATATTTTTCTACTACCTCTTTTAAATCTTTCCAGAATTCAATTTTTTTATTCTCGTCTCTAAGTAATGCTGCTGGATGCCATGTTGGCATATAAAGTATTCCATTTTTTTCTATCCATTTTCCTCTTGACGATGTAATTCCATATTCATTTCCTAATATATTCTTTAAAGCTGTACTTCCTAATAATACAATTATTTTAGGCTTTACTAATATAACTTGATTTCTTAAATAGTCTAAACATTCCTTTGCTTCGTCTGATTCTGGAACTCTATTTCCTGGTGGTCTGCACTTTACTACATTTGCTATGTATACTTTATTTCTATCTATTCCTAAGCCTTGAAAAGCTTTATTCATTAACTGTCCTGCTTTTCCTACAAATGGTAGTCCTTGTTTATCTTCATCTGCCCCTGGTCCTTCACCTATTAACATTATATCTGCTTCTTTATTTCCCTCTCCAAATACTATATTATTTCTTCCAGTACAGAGTTTACATTTTTTACAATTAATGATGCTTTTTTCTAGTTCTTCCCAATTATTGTACATTTGCTACTCCTTTATACTACAATATATTAAATATCAATACAACTATTCTGACCAATTAGTTTATTTTACACATGGTTCCATTAATTGAATTTTTACTTCTTTTTCTGTATTTATCTCTGCCATTGTTCCTATTGGTATAACCGTTTTTCTATCTATATGTCCGAAATTATTTGATTTTATAATAGGAAACTTATATTCATCTCCAATTGTATCTAATAATATTTTCTCTATAGCTATACTTCCATCATAATTTCCAAGCCATATTCCCTTTATTTTATCAAATATTCCATTTTGTTTCATATGGTAAAAATAATTACTAACTAAAGCAGGAGGTGTTTCTAAAAATAGTTCTTCTATAAATACTATTTTATCTGTAAAATCTATACTATACTTCCCAGAAACCATTTCATTTAAAAGACTTAGGTTTCCACCTACTAAAATTCCTTTTGCTTTTCCTTCTTTTATTGTTTTATATTCATCGTCAGCCTGTCCTAGTTCTAAGCCTCCTTCTACAAATCTTTTTATTACTTCTTTATAACCATATTCTGTTGGCCATGATGTTAAAGCTTTAAATGTTGGACCATTAAAAGTTACAACTCCTGTTTTAGCATATATAGCATTTGTAAGAGATGTAGAATCGCTAAATCCGCAAACTATCTTAGGATGATTCTCTATATAATCATAGTTTAAATAGTCAAATACCACATTTGAATTAAATCCTCCACTTATGCAAAAAATTGCATTTACATTATCGTCTCTAAACATTTCATTTATATCTTCTGCCTTTTCTTCGGCTGTTGCACCATATCCTAATGTATTTTTTAATGCATTTTGTGCAAATTTTATATTAAATCCTGCAACTTCCATTAGCATTATTGAATTATTTATAACTTCTAAATCTTCTTTTGATATATCACTTGAAGGCGATATAAGCCCTATTGTATCACCTTTTTTTAGTCTATTAGGTATTTTACTTTCTATCATTTTTACTTTCCTTTCAAATTTATTTCAATTCTATAATTGCTACATTCAAACCATAATTTGGTCTATCTTTTCTATATGAATGAAATTTATCACTATTACAAACCGTACACAATTTACTATCTATAATATTTTCTTCTTTAAGACCTATTTCCTTTATCATCCTTTTATTTATTTCTACAGTATCTATATTATACTTTTGCTTGCTTTCCCTTATTACACCTTTTTCTATTATGCCTTCATAATTAAAAGTCTTTGCAAATATTTCTTTTACATCATAATCAACTTCAAAATGACATTTTCTAATGCTTGGACATATACAGCATATTATATTTGAAGCATTACAATTATACACTTCAATCATTTTTTCTACTACATCTCTTGCAATTTTTTTAACAGTTCCTCTCCAACCAGAGTGTACTGCAGCAATTACATTTTTTTCGTAGTCAAACATTAGTAATGATATACAATCCGCCGAAGTAGTGGCTAAAGCAATATTTTTCTTGTTAGTTATCAAAGCATCTGTGTCATCTTCACTAATTTTAATATCATTTACTATCTGTATATTATTTGTATGATCTTGATTTGCCCTTACATATTCTTTCCTATCTATCCCTAAAGTAGAACATATTTTTTCAATACTTTGATTTTTTATCGGAGATGTACTTTTAAAATTCAGGTCATGCTTTAATGTATAACAATGTACTATATTATTATATTCCATCAATTTTTTAAATTGTAAATATTCAATTCCATTTTTATTATTTATAATAATATTATTTACTTCTATTTTATTCACCTCTATATTTAAACTTTTTTTCTTATATTTTCTAAAATTTCTTCCTTTGTTCTATTAGGTATGTAATTATAGGTATTTTTACAAAATCCATTACTAAAGTTACAAATTCCTTTATAATTACAATAGTCACATGGTGTGCTTTTCTTTTTTATATTATAGTATGGTTTTATATTTATGTTTCCATTTAGAATTTCTTGTGAAATTTGTTTTAAAAGCCTTATAGTATATTTTTGCAAATTTTCAAATTGTTCTCTATTTATTAAGTTTGGTTTATCTGTTAAATTTCCTTCTTTATTTATATATACTGGTATTATAGATGATGCTCCATTTTCTATTGTTTTATCCATTTTTTTAACTACATCTACATCAGCTAAAATTATACCATTCATTTTAAATTGTTTCTTTATTTCTTCTTCAATTTGTTCTTCTGTTAATCTCTTGCTAGCTTTAATTATCGGCTCTATTAAATTAAAATATAGTGCCCCTGCAGAAGTTGCATTTTCTTTTTTGCATACAGCATCTGTATATGTCAAAAGTTGTAATTGTAATCCCGCTTCTACTTCATTTAAATCAATATTTTTTATAGAAGATTTATAATCTATTACTCTAATATAATTTCCGTCTGATGTTTTTGCAATATCTACTCTATCAATTTTTCCTGTAATTTCTACCTTTTTTCCACCTTCTAGTTCCAACTCAATTGGCGGATATTCTTTTTCTTTTTTAAACTCAATTTCGTGACCCAATACTTCAAAATCACTATATTTTAAACTATTTATTATATATTTCATTGATAGCTTTATAGCTTTTCGTAATCTATTTACAAGAACCACATATTTTTTCATTACCATAAATATATAGTTTTTCTTTAGATTTAACTTTTCTAAAATAATTTCATCAACTATTTTATTTACATCCTCTTCATTTATACTTTTTATAGACAATCTGTTCTCTTCGATTTTAGAAAAAAATTCGTCTATAACTTCATGCATAAAAGTTCCAGTATCTACTGGTTGAACTTTAGTAGTATCTTTTTCTGATAACTTTAAACCATATTGTAAAAAATATGAAAAAGGACAAGATTTATACTTTTCTAGTTGAGATATACTTGTTACTAATGTATTTCCATATAATTTTTCTATTTCTTCCCTATTTATCCTCTCAGGTAAATTTGTATAATTTAAAGATCTTAATACATTTTCAAGTTCCTCTTTTCTATTTTCCATATAGTAATTAAATACTTGAAACCATATTTTATCAATTTTCTTTCCTTCTACAAATTCCTGTAAGTTTGTAAGTAGTTCTTCAAATGTTGTATCTTCTAATAGAACTTCACTTTTTCTTTCTATTATATCACTTTCTTCTTTTAATCCATTAAATATCTTTTTTATTTTATTTAATAAAATGGATGGTCTCATAGATTTTCCATCTATATCTGAAGATGAATATAGAAGATATAGTTTTTCTTCGGCAGTACTAAATGCTTTATATATGTTAAAATTATCATCATATAATTTTTCCATTGTACCTTTTGCAAGCTCTAATCCTTCTTTTTTTAGTCTTTCTCTATCTAAATCATTAAAAAATCCCTCTTCTTTATATGTACCTGGAAAATTTCCATCATTTAAACCTATAATAAATACTGCTTTTACTTTATGACTACGTGATCTGTCAACATCTCCAAATGTAACTTGGTCTTTGGTTCCTGGTATTGAACCCAAACTACTATTTTTTAGTCCAATTTTTAAAATATTAGCATATTTATCAAATGATACTTTTTCTTCTTCTAATACCATTACTAATTCATCAAAAACATTTATTAGTATTTTCCAGCTTGTTTCATATTCCTTAGATAATTCAATTAGACCTTCTTTTTCTAATTCGTTAATTTTTTGTTCTAATTTTTTATCTATTTCTTGCTTTATTAAAAAATCATATATTTCCTCTGTTATATTTTTTACCGTTTTTACCTTTAACAAATTATTTCTAAATTCTAACAGCGGTTTTACTATTTGTTCTCTTGCATATTTTATTCTTTCTATTTGTTCCTCTGTTTCAGAATAAAAGTTCCATTCTCCTGTATACCACTTATTTCCTTTAATATTCCATCTTAAGCAATAATTTTCTAAATCATATAAAATTTCTCTATCTATATCTAAAAAACCTGCTTTTAAATATGAAAACATTGCTTCATAAGACCAGTTTTGAGCAAATATTTCTATTAGAGAAACAACATATTTTACTAATACATTTTTATTTAAATCTTCCTTTTTATCTATAAATACGGGAATTCTATATTTGTTAAAAATCGCCTTACATAAACTCGCATATGTGTCAATATTTTTAGTTATAATAGCTATGTCTTTATATCTATACTCGTCATTTTTTACTAATTTAGTAATCTGAGTAGCTACTTGTTCCATTTCTGAATATGTATTATTTGCCAAAAATAGTGATATATTCTTTACTTCTTTTTCATATTTTTTATATGGTACAGCATATATATTTTCTTCCAAATGAGAAAGTTCTTCATTTTTAAAACGATATTTCGTTTCCAGTCTTTGTTCTTTTTCAATTTTTATATTTTCCGATTTTGCTATATCATACAATTTTTCTAAAGTTAATTTATTACTATAAAAAATATCAATATCAGGTTCTTTAATTATATTAGTATTATCTAAATTCATTGTTATAGTAACATTTTTACAAATCTTTAATAGTTTCTCTATAATTTTATATTCTTGTGGTGTAAATCCTACAAATTCATCTATATATATTTCTGTATCTTTAAATTCTTTTGAATCCTCAATTTTATTTGCTAATATTGTAAGTATATCATTTTCATCTATATAATTATCTTTTATGATTGTTTGGTATGCATAATAAATATTATACATATCACTAAGTTTTAAATTTAAATATTGATCATTTATATTATCTAAATTGTCTTTTATTGTCTCTGGCAATATATTATGTTTTTTAAATTCTGTTATCTGAGTTAATACTGTATCAACATTTTGTTCATTTTTTCCTATAAAGTTCAATTTATTTTTTTTATTATCTAAAATGTTATATACAATCATAGCTCTTCCACATTCTGATAAATTTACATTTCTATTTCCTCCAGTCTCATTTATTACACGATAAGCCATACGGTTAAATGTAAGTACTTCTGCTTGTATAACCGCATTATTTTTCATCTCTTTTATTAATTTTTCTTCTGCAGTAAAAGAAAATTGTTCTGGAGTTATTATATATATTTTATTACATTCTTTGCTTTCAATTTTCTTTGCAATTTCATTAAAAATGTATGTACTTTTTCCTGTTCCTGCTGTTCCATATATTATTTTTAAACCCATATTTCTCCTTTTAATTTTTTTCAAATAAATAATATTGTATACTTTCTCTTATTTTCTTTGCTTCTTGCATTTCTTCTGTAAGCTCTTCTCCTTGATAATATATATTTTTATATCTATCTAATGTTAAATATTGATTTTGTGCAGGTAATATATCTTTTATTTTATATAACCATTTATAATATGGTGACAATTCTATATCCATATTATTTACTATACTTGTTAATAACATATCTGGACTAATATATTCTGTATCAAAATTAACTTCTATACCATAATTTGATAAAATTAAAGCCTCTGTTGTATATAGTCTTAATAAATCTTCCTTTTCATCTCCAGTATTAAAATATGACGATTTTGCTAATATATCTTCTCCTTCACTATTATATAAATATGGCAAATGATCTCCTAACATAATTATTATAGTTGGTTCATCTAACTTTTTAATCTCTTCATATAGTCTTTTTATTTGTACATTTGTATCATATACACCTTGTGCATATGCGCGTATTATATCTGTTTCTTCTTCTGTTAAATCTGTCTTAACAATTTCCATATCATAACTATCATATTTGTCCCTATAAAAAGGCATATGGGATTGTATTGTGGCTGTCATATACAATATTCTTTCATCATCCTCTTTATTATATAAAGCTTCAATTACTTCATTTAATAAAGCCTCATCTGATATATAATCTCCTTTTACTTTCTCTTCATAATCTGGCATATCATCAAATGTATTTATGTATTCATCCATTCCTAGCCTTTTATAAACACTTTCTGACATATAATAATCTCTTCCAAAAACAACCTTTGTTTTATATCCATTATTTTTTAGTTCTTTTACAATTGATGGATTATTTTCACTACTCTTTTTATTGTATAATTGAATAAATGGATGATAACCTACACCGAAATATGCTAAGTTTCCTCCTGTTAGAAGTTCAAATTCTATATTGCTTGACATACCACCATATGATGCTGATAATAAATTTACACTAGTTCCTTCTTCTTTTAGTTCTCTTATATTTTGTGTTACATTTATATTAAAATCTATTTCTTCTAATTGTTCTATGTCCCAATATGATTCTTGAAACATTATTATTATATTAGGTTTTCCATAGTCTGTATTTTCATTTACACCATATTCAAATTGGTTTAATGAAGTTTTTGCAAGTTCTTCATTATAGTTTTCTGGTTTATTATTTCTGCCCTCTAATTCCATTCCATACATTCCTGCAATAACTCCATAATATCCATAATATTCTATTCCTCTAGTCATAGCTGCATAGTCTTTTCTTTCGTTTACTTTATATACGTTATTTAATATAAAATTATCCTTCCAACTTATTGGTAAAGCAAATATTGTCAAAATTGCTACTGGTATAGTTCCTATAATAATTCTATTCCTAGTTTTATTTATTGTAATAGTAGTTACTCTAGCTAAAATACACATAAATATTAATACTGCAAATAAAATTCCTATTTGCATATAATCTAAATGATATATAAAATCTCCTTCTACTAACCCTGTAATTTCAGATGCATTTCCTAAAAAATAAATATCTGAAAGATACACAGGAGATTGTGTATAATATAATTTAACATTACTTACTATAGATAATACAAATATTAAAATTGATATTATATACACTGCTCTATGACTTTTTTTAGTTAATGCAAATAAAATAGCATATATCATGTACATAAAGAATATTGATAATAATGTAGAAACAGTATTAGTAAAAAAAAGGGTAGTATTACAAACACCATAATCTAATGATAAATCTAATATTAATGGAATTACAAGTGCTATAATAAATTTTCCAGTATGCTTTACTATGTCATTTCCTTCTTTTACAGCTTTTTCTTCTTTTTCTTTAATTTCTTCATTTATTTTTTCTTTTAATTCTTCCATTTAATTTTTCCTTTTCTTTTATGCTTCTCTTTTCCAATAAAATAAATATTGTTGTGCTAATCCTGCTAAATCTCCATATTTTTCTTTTGCTAATTTTTCTATTTCTCTTTTATTTACTTTTGTCTCATCTGGATTTTTTATATATAAGTCATTCATTACACGTCTTACCCAAACATCTATAGGAAATACTTCAAATCTTTTTAAAGTAGAAAATAGTAATATGCAGTCTGCAACCTTTGGTCCAACTCCTGGTAATGTTAACAAAGCTTCTCTTACTTTTTCTGTATCATTTTCGTTTTTTAACTCTTCTAAGCTAACCTCATTATTCAATATTTTTCTAGTTGTTTCATATACTCTTACATCTCTAAATCCTAAACCTAATGCTCTTAAATCTCCTACTGTGGCATTTGATAATTCTTCTGCGGTTGGAAAAGTATAATATTTATTTTCGTTCCATTTAATTTCTTTCCCATATTTCATAGAGATTCTATTTATTATTCCTTTAATTCTTGGTATATTATTATTTGCTGATATAATAAATGAAATTATGGTTTCCCATAAATCTTGATTTAATATTCTTATTCCGCTTCCATATATAATACTAGTTTTAACATTATCATCGATTTTAGATAGTTCGTTTTTTATCTTTTCATAGTTCCTATCTAAATCAAAATATTCTTTACATATCTTTTCAATGTCTCCATCACATATACCACTAAATATTACATTATTATTCTGTTTTACTACATTCATTACATTGTTTCCAAAAATACCAGTATAGCTTCCATCTATTTGTTTATCCCATCTAAAACATTGTCCACATTCAAATATATGTATTGGTTCAAATGATTGTACATCTTTTATTATATATTTTTGTTCTTTCATATTTCTCCCTCTCTTATGCTTAATTTTATCATTTGTAACTCTTTTTTTCAATGGATATAATTATTAATTATTTTAATCTTTTGAATCCTTTTCCCCATGTTTCTCTGGCATTCAATGTAATTATAAATGCTTTTTCATCTATTTGAATAACTAACATTTTTATTTTAGCTATCTCTGTCCTCGTTCCAACACATAATAACATTATTTTTCTTTTTTTAGTATGCATACCTTTAGCAAAAATACCTGTACTTCCTCTATCTAAATTTTTCCCAATTTTGTCTGCTATCTCTTCATATTTTTCTGATATAATAAACATCATTTTAGTAAAATTTACACCTTCAAATATAAAGTCAATCATTTTTCCCATTAGATAAATTGCTATTGCTGAATATAATCCAACTTCAATGTCTTTAAAAAATGCTACATTTAATATTACTATTATTGTGTCAACAACAACAATTAATGTTGCTGTTTGGAAATGCGGTTTATATTTTCTTACTACATATGTTAATAAATCAGTTCCTCCTGTTGAAGCAGTAGCTCTCAGTACTAATGCTGTACCTACTCCTATAAAAATTCCTCCATAAATACAGGCTAAAAATTTGTCATCAGTAAATGCTTTAAATTTATCTAATATATCTATAAATGTTGTTAGTAGTATTGTTCCTATAATTGATTTAAAAAATAATTCTTTACTAATTTTAAAAAATGCTAATATTAATAATGGTATATTTAATATTAGCATAGTTATACCTAAAGGCACTTTTATTAAATAGTATAATATTGTAGCAATTCCTGCAAACCCCCCGGATGAAAGTTGATTTGGGAGTAAAAATAGAGATGTTCCTACAGCCATAGTAAAACATCCAATTAATATATATATACTATCTTTTATATATTTTCTTATTATTAATTTTTTTCTTATTTTATCATTGTACATAAAAATACCACCTATTATTACAAGTATTTCCAATAATAGGTGGTTTATACTAATTATTCTCTAGTAAATCTTCATATGTTCTTAATATTTCTATTTCAAATTTGCCTGGTGAAATATTTTCGTTTTCTTCAACTACCACATCTAAGTCATATATATCTTTTAACTTTAAAATATTTTCTTTTTTATGTCCTATTATATTATTTATATTTATTGGATTTGCCAATATTTTTATTTTTACAACTTTTGTATTTATTTTCTTTATTTTTTCCAAAATTGAGTCATACCACATGCTGGATTCTACCAATTGCCTAAATGCTGGATGATATGGTCCTGCTACTACTTGACTTCCTTTTATATTAGGATCTGTAATTTCTTCTGTATTTTGCAAACCAATCCTAATTACCTCTATCTTTTTATCGTTAAATAATTTTACTACTTCTTTACTTCTTTCTACTGCCTGGTTTAATGAAAGTGGTATATACTCTCCTTTTTTATACATTTCTTCCAATTCCGTATTTTTTATTACTAATACAGGATAAATTCTAACTATTTTTGGTTTTAATTTTATTAAATTTTTAGCTGTAGTTATTTCATCTAATTCTGTACTTTCTGGAAGACCTATCATCATTTGATGCCCTAAAACAAAACCATATTTTCTTATTAGCTTTGATGCTTGTCTTACATCTTCGAATGTATGCCCTCTTTTACTTTTAGCTAAAATATAATTATTGGTAGATTGAACTCCTAATTCTATAGTTTTTACTTTATACTTTTTTAGTCTTTTTAATATTTCTTTGTTAATATAGTCAGGTCTTGTTGATATTCTTATACTATTTACTTTTCCTTCTTTAATATATTCGTATGCAGTTTCTAGTAATTCATTTTGTACATTTTCATCTATTCCTGTAAAACTTCCTCCAAAAAATGCTACTTCTACATATTTATTATCATCCTTAAAATGCTTTAAATAATAATCTATTGTATTTTTTACGTCTTCTTTAGTTACTTGTTTTTCTTGTCCACTTATTTTTGTTTGATTACAAAAAACACAGCAATTTGGACATCCCAAATGTGGAACAAATATTGGTATAATATATTCTTTTTTCATACCTTGTCTCCTTTCTAACGTTAAAAATATTTTACATACTTTTTAAAGCATTGTCAGCAGCATTCATCTCTGCTTGCTTTTTCGTTCTCCCTTCTCCTGTTGCCAATGTTCTTCCATTACATTTTACTTCTGCTGTAAATTTTTTATCATGGTCTGGTCCCTCTTCTTTTATAATATTGTACTCTATTTTAACATTTCCATTTTCTTGCAATTTTTCTTGTAGCACTGTTTTATGGTCTTTCATCCCCACATTTTGACTTGATTTTTCTATACTATCTTTTAAATTATTTATAATAAATTCTTCTGCTTTATTAATTCCAGAATCAAAATATATTGCAGCTATTACGGCTTCTACACTATCTGCCATAATTGCCATTTTTCTATTTCCATTACTTGAACGTTCGCTTCTTCCAACAAGTAAGAAATCACTAAAATTATGCTTATTTGCTACTTCATATAAACTTTCCTCACATACTACTTCTGCTCTAACTTTAGTCATTTCTCCCTCAGTTAGTTTTGTATAATTATTATATAAATATTTACTAGATATAAACTCTAATATACTATCCCCTAGAAATTCTAATTTTTCATTACTTTCTACATCATTTTCATAAGCATATGATTTATGTGTCATTGCAGTTATTAATAATTGTATATTATTAAATTTATAATCAATACTTTTTTCTAATTTATTCCAATCCATATATTCCTCCACTTATTAATTATATATCAAAAAAGTTAAAAGTCAAATAGATAAAGCAAAAAGACTTAGGAAATTCCTAAGCCCAAAAAGATAGTAAGTTATTACTATGCTACGTGATCTTTTATATAATCAACTACATCGTTAACAGTAACAACTTTTTCAGCGTCAGCATCTGGTATTTCTATATCAAACTCTTCTTCAAGAGCCATTATTAATTCAACTATATCTAGTGAATCTGCTCCTAAGTCATCTATAAAAGATGCTTCTAATGTAACTGATGTATCAGCAACACCTAATTGTTCTACTATAATTTCCTTTACTTTATCAAATATTTCCTCTGAACTCATTTAAGAAGTTCACCTCCTTTATAGTCTTCTAATTTTGACTTATTTAACAATAATACATGTAATTATAAAAGTCAATAGCTTTTTTTAAAATTTATTATATAATTAAATATTAAAATCTAGTTATTAGTTTGCTCAAACTCTTCTATTAGTTTGTCAACGGCTTTATTTTTAACAAAACTTTCTGCTTGTTTAATTGTAAATTCAAATAGTTTTTTATCACTACTTCCATGAGCTTTTACTACTGGTTTTTTTACTCCAAGAAATAGTGCTCCTCCATATTCTTTATAATCAACTGTTTTAGAAAATCTTTTTATTGCTGGTAAAGATGGTAGGGCTGCTATTTTTGAAATCAAATTTCTTGTTAAGCTTTCTGTAAGACTTCTTTTTACAAATTTCCCTAATCCTTCTACTGCCTTTAAGAATATATTTCCTGTAAAACCATCTGTTACTACTATATCTACTTCACCAGAAAATGCGTCTCTTCCTTCTACATTTCCTATAAAATTTATTCCTAATTCTTTAGATTTTTCTTTTAACAATTTGTAGGATTCTTTTGTAAGTTCATTTCCTTTTGTCTCTTCTGTACCTATATTTAGTAATCCTACTCTTGGACTTTCCACCCCTAATGTTGTTTTTAAATAAATACTTGACATTTGTGCAAATTGCAATAAATTTATTGGTTTGCAATTTGTATTTGATCCACAATCCATAAGTACTAATCTACTTTTATATGCTGGAAGTATACCAGCTAATGCTGGTCTATCTACACCTTTTATTCTTCCTACTAATAATGTAGCACCTGTAAGTAATGCTCCTGAATTACCAGCAGAGATAAATACATCTCCTTCACCATTTTTTAACATATTAAATCCAACTACCATTGACGAATCTTTTTTATGTTTTATTGCTTGTGTTGGTATCTCATCCATTTCTATTGGCTCTGTTGTATTTTTTATTTTTAATCTTGGTGAAATCTCTGAAAT
>JAGHJM010000096.1 GCA_017886645.1 Clostridia bacterium | reverse complement strand
CCTATATTTACTACTGGGTCATATGATGTTCCTCCTATTACTATTTTTTCATCTGTTGTTTCTGTTACAGAGTAAATATAACTGGTTAGATTTCCTCCTATTGTTGTATACCATTTTAAATTTCCATATTGGTCGTACTTTATTACTATTCCATCAGTTGAATATGTGCCATCTGAGCCTGAACTTATTATAGTATTTTCTATATTAATATCATTCATAAAACTCCCTACAATTACAATTCCTCCATCTGATGTACCATATGAATCTGCAAATTCTATATCTCCGTAAGCACTTGTAGTTTCATTCAATACGCCTTCTATAATTTTACTCCATTGTATTTCTCCATTTTTGTCATGTTTTATAACTATTTCGTTATAATTTTTATTTTCTGATGTATATTCTTTATCTCCAATTTTTATATTTCCATAAAAACGTCCTGTTGCTACCCATCCTCCGTCACTTGTGGCAGATATTGTATCTATATGTGACTCGCTAGAATCATCAATATTCTCTATTTGATTAATTCCTGTTATAGATAATCCATCTTGTCCTACTCTATCAACTCCTATTCCAAAATAGTACTCATTATCTGTTATATCATACTTATCATCACTTGCTTTTATTTCTACTGCTTTATATAATCCATCTCTTAAATTTGCTGTTATTTCTCCTTTTTCATTTGTTGTTAATGTATAATACTCCTTTCCATCTATTATTTCTTTTTCTCCTAAAATATTATTTTTACTATCTAGTGCTATTTCTTCTGTTCCATTTTCTACTTTGTATATCGCAAATTTTGTATTTGGTAACACCTCTCCTGTTTCTCCATCCTTTTTTACTAGTTTAAATGATGGACTATTTTCTATTGTTACTGTTAATGTATCTCCATCTGCACTTTGCTCTTTTATTGTTCCTGATGTTACTTCCATGGTTAATACACCTTCAACATTTTCTACTTTGAAGGTTATATCTTTTATTGCTGCATATCCTTCTGGCGTTCCAACTTCTCTTAACATATATGTTTGGTCTATATCTTTTTCTGCTTCATATTGATATAAGTTCTTTATTGTTAATTGTCCTGCTTCATCTGTTGTATATGTTCCCACTTCTGCTGAACTTTTTATTAATTTAAATCTAGCTCCTGCTAATGGTGTTGTTGTATCTTTTATTACTTTTTTTATTACCAAATTATATGTTGGTATTTTTTCATCTTCTACTTTTAAGTTTATTACTGGTATTTCATTATCTAATGTTATGCTTTGTTCTTTTGTATCTCCTTCTAGTATATTTAATTCGTATGTTCCATTATTATTTACTACTGTAAATTTTATAGGATTCGCTAAATAATACCCCTCTGCTCTTACTTCTTCTAAGGTATATTCTTCTCCTATACTTAGTCCTTCTAATGTTGTCTTTCCCTCTCTATCAGTAGATATAATCTTTCCTGCTTCATAATTTTTTCCTGATACTCTATATCTTACTCCACTAATTGGTGTTTCTGTTCCTTCTTCTACTTTTGTTATGTTTATTCTTGCTCTTACTTCATCTTCTACTTCTACTGCCACTCTATAGTCTTGTTCATCTTGTGGTTGTATTCCTTCTATATTTTTTACTGTTCCATCTATTAATTCTACTTTTAATTCTCCATTTTCTTCTTTAGTTATGAATTTTACTTCATTTGTATTTAATTCATACTCTGTTGGACTTTTAGTTTCTTTTATTATATATGTTCTGTCTACATATAATCCTTCTAGCAATAACTTGCCGTCTTCTCCTGTTACTTTTGTTCTTCCTTCTTCTACTTCGTCTTCCCTTACTAAATATGTTGCGCCTGCTACTACTTTATCTTTTCCTATTTGATATTTTGTTATCTCTAAATCATATTGTTTTGCTATCATAAATCCTAGTTTATTAGGCTCTATTTCTGTTCTATATTTCCCTTGCTCTGTATTTAAACTAAAATAAACTGCATGATGACTATATGAAACCTCATTATAATTTAATCCCTCTGGTACATTTATTGTATATGTAAATGTGTGTGTATTATTCTTTGGCAATTCATAATTTTCTAAAACAATTATGTAGCTTTTTATTAAGTTCCAATCTGATACCTCTTCCGCTTTTTTCCATCCATTCTCTTCATTATCTATTTCTTGTGTTGCTTCTCCATTTTCACTATAATAAACTACTGTATATTTTTTTAGCTCTTCTGGAATTTGGATTCCTGTGTTTGACATAGTTGTTGTAAAGTTTGACCCCATATCTGTTCCATTTATTATATATTTGTTGCCTTCATATGGTACTCTTCCTAGTATTGTTATTTCGCTTATTGCATTTGTATAGTTATTTGTTATATTTATATTTATATCTGCTGTTCTTTGTTCTTTTGGTAATTCTAATATTTTTGGTGCTATTGTTATATTATCACCATCACCGTAGTTTGTTGCTATTTGTGATGTTAAAAGAGAATTTGGTGATATTAAACTAATACTTTCTCTGTCTATTCCCACCATTTCATCTGTATTTAAATTTCCGTTAATATCATATATATCTTCTGTCTTTGTATGATAATCTATAGTATTTTCATTGTATGCATATAATTCTATCTGTTCTGTTTTAGTAGATATTCTTGGGTCAGGTGTAATGTTACAGTTTATTGTTATTGTATATGTCGTAGCTGTTTCATTAGATGTATTAATTTTTATATAATTTATTCCATTTTCCTCATATTGTTCATAACTAGTTATTTGTACATTATCATTATTTATTGTTACATTATTTATCTGTACATCTAGTATTCCTTCTGGCATCTTTAATAAGAATGCTCCATTTAACCATTCTTTTTGGTTTGAACTAGTATTTGCATTAGCATATATTTTTAATTCCATACTATTTTCTGTCTCTTGTGTTGATATACTTGTTTTATTTATTCCTATTGTTGCTATTGAATATGGTACTTCATAATATGCTTGGTGTGTATCTTCATTTATATGTGATTGCCCTAAATACCCATTTAATGTCGATTTTATATATGATATGTTTTCAAATTCTTCTTCTGTATAATTAGCAACTATGTATTCATCGTCTAGTCGTTTTAAATTATATACATTTATTCCTGTATCTGCATTTGTAGCACTTGTCTCTATTCTTATATGTTTTACAGGTGTTTCATATTTATATGGATTTGTCGAACTATAATTATTCCAATTCTCATTTGTAAATGTTTCTATTAGCTCATCTGTTTCATCATCATATACTTTTATCCATCCTTCTTCTCCTAGTAAACTTACTGGACTTGAAAAATAGATTCCAACATTTGTTACTATATTTTCCATTCCTTCTGTTGAACCATCAGCTTTTATAAATGTGTCTACTACTTGTTCTCCACCTATTTCTGTTTCTTTCATTAAAAGTCCTGTTGAATTTCCATCTGAGCCTGTTGATGCTTCCCATCTTACTAGATAAGTATCTTCTGTTTCTTCTGAAGATATTCCATTATATATTCTATATGGTTTTTCTTTAGATACTATATATCTGTATTTTGGAGAGCCAACATACTTTCCAACATATACATCAAATCTTGCTACTGTTCCTTTCGGATTTTGGATACTTGATATAAATGTTGCTGTTACAGTATTTGATTTATATGGATTTGTAAATTCTTCATTTACATTATTATACCCTTCGTAATACCCACTAACTGTTAATTTATATTCAACTGTATCCGATCCAATTTCTTCATATGCTTGTATTGGATATACTACTTTTATTTTAAACCTGTTATATCTATCACTAGAATAATATGCATCATATGCACTTTGAGTTATCTTGCCCTCTTCATCTACTATAGCTTCTTTTTGTGCTGTAAATTTTCTTGTTTCCTCATCATATGTATATGTTATATTCTCTCCTGTTATTTCAAATGATGTTGGTGTATAGCTACTTAGTGTTGGAATTTCCCCTTCAATATATGCTTTTCCTAATTCTAATTGATTCTTTGCTTCTTGCATTCCTACTGTCATTTCTACTGTAAAAGTTTCATCTTCTTCATTTTTAGCTGTTGCTATATCTTGCTCTTGACTTGTATTACTTTTATTTGCTATATATGATGGCATTTCTGCTTCTAATGTTCCATGCCAGTCCACATTAAATTCAACTTTTTTGTTTATATTTACTCTTGTCTCTCCATCATTTGATACATATGTTCCTGTTAATGTTATATCATTTACGCTACTATAATTATTTATATTTCTATCTAATGCTGATAATTTTTGACTATTAGAACTATAATTTCCTGAACGTACTATTCCTGTTAATAATTTTTGTGTTCCACTATTTATCGTATTTAACTCTATTTTCTTTATATTATTGCCTACTGCATTTTCTTTTATTTCTTCGTCTTTTGGTATAGAGGTTTGTAAATAAAAGTTATTACCATTTATAGTTATAACTCCATTTTCTAGGTATCCGCCCGCCAGTACTCTAAGTTCCATATAAAGTGTATCGTCCTGCCCTACTTCTCTACATGTACCTCTTATACTTTCTGCATATCCATCTGAGTTTAAATCACGTAAAAAGAATGCATCGAATTTAACATCATCTGTTCCTTCTATTGCATCGTCTCCCTCTTGTACTTCTTCATATGTCATTGACCTTGCTATTTCTGGATCTAATGAATTTCTTGTCTTGTTTAAATTAAGTGTTATTATTCCAATTATAAATCCTACTACAACAAGCAAACTAAATATAATTCCTAGTCTCACTTTTAATGTTGTCGTCTTTTTCTTTTCTTTTTCGACAGCGTTCGACATTTCGTTGGTCTCTTTTTGCGTTCTTCCTTTTTTTATTTTAGAGTTACCTTTCATTTGTACTTACCCCCATACAAAATTCTTTCTTAAGTTATATATATATATTAATTATATCTGCTTATATATATTAAGTAAATTAGCTGTATGTTGGTAATTTCTAGCAGTTTAGGCTTTTGCTTACGGAAATATAGCTTTAACTATTTATTAAATGTTTTTAATATTTCTGTCATATTTTGTCGCTATTAGCATATTTTTCTGTACGGATATAGTATTCTTACATAACATTTAGTATCAATATAATTTTTCAACAAATTATGACATAAAAAATACAGAAAGCTATATTTAAACCTTCTGTATTTTTATTTTTTATAAAACTCTTATTAAAAAAACTAGTTCTCATAAATATTATTTTAAAATCATTTTATTTTTTCATATATAATTCCTAAAATCATATAAAAAGAGTTATTTTATCTACTTTATTTAAACAGTTAAAATTTTTCATAGTGAACTTTGTCCTCATAATAATTATTGTTTGGCTCTTTTTTATCTTGTGGATAACCTAATGAAATAGTAGAAAATATTTCGTAGTTTTTTGGTATTTCTAATATTTCCTTTTCTTTTGTTGTTAATTCTGTATTAGGGTATCCTCCTATCCAACAGCTTCCTATTCCTAATGATGTTGCTTCTAATAAAATATTTTCTGTTACTGCCCCGCAGTCTGACTGCCAATATGGAACTGTATCATCAGCAACAGAGCATACTATTATTGCAGCATTTGCATATTCTAACATATGTGTATATGCACCACTATTCGCAAGTTTTTTTAATGTATCCTTATTTTTTACAACAACTAAATCATATAGTTTTTGGTTATGTGCAGATGGTGCATTCATTCCTGCTTTTAGCATTTTTTCCATATCTTCATCTGATATATTTTGGTCGGTATATCTTCTTATACTTCTTCTTAAATAAATTTCGTTCATTTTTTTCCTCCTTCTCTTATAATATATCATTACTATAAATTAAAGTAAATATGTTTATTTTACTAGTACATTATCTTTTATTTCACTATATTTTGCATCTCCTATGCCTTTTACATTCTGAAGTTCTTCTATATTTTTAAATCCTCCATTCTGCTCTCTATATTCTATAATTTTGCTTGCAAGTGATGGTCCTATTCCTGGAAGTGTTTCAAGTTCTGTTTGGCTTGCATTATTAATGTCCACCTTTTTCTCCTCCTTTCCAATATTTTCATTAGTATTTCCACTACCATCAATAACATACTGACTTTCTTCTAATTTTTCATTTTTAGTTGGAATATAAACTCTTTGTCCATCCTCTAATATATATGCTAAATTAACTTGATTTACATCTGCATCTTTTGTAGGTCCACCTGCTAAGTTAATTGCATCTGCAATTCTTTTATTTTCTTTTAGTTTAACTATTCCTGGATTATTTACTGCACCTGCAACATGTACTATAATTTCTTCCTCATCTTCTATATTATTTTCCAGTTTTGCCTCTATTTCATTTTCTATTTCCGCGTCTACTGCATTAATTTCTTCTATATTAATAAATTCACTATCTTCTATAACTTCCTCATTCCCATATAAATTATTAAAATTAGTAATAAAATATATTACTATTACAATAACCATAACAGCTATAATTCCTGCAAATACTATTTTTTGCTTCGTTGTTAAATTATTTATATTTACCACACCTTTCTTTTTACATATTACATATTGAAATTTTTTTAATTTTGATATATATTAATAAATATTGTTTAAAGGAGTTTCTAATGAAATTAATATCAAAATTTATACTTTTTATTATTTTTTTACTAATATTTCAGTTAGTTTTTCAGATCACCTCCTTCGCAACTAGCGATAATTTATCAATTGGTTCTCCAGCAGCCATACTAATGGATGCTTCAACCGGAAAAATATTATATGAAAAAAATTCTCATGAAAAAAGATTTCCAGCAAGTACTACTAAAATAATGACAGCAATATTAACTGTAGAAAATTGTGATTTAACAGAAATTGCAACAGTAAGCCATAATGCAGTTTATTCAATTCCATATGGCTATTCACATGCAAATTTAGTAGAAGGAGAAGAACTTACTATTGAGCAATTGTTAAATGTATTATTAATACCATCTGCTAATGATGCCGCTGTTGTTTTAGCCGAACACATTGCTGGATCTGTAGAGAACTTTGCAAATATGATGAACGAAAGAGCAAAAGAATTAGGTTGTACAGATACTCATTTTGTAAATCCTAATGGAATTCATGATGATAATCATTATACAACAGCATATGACTTAGCTTTAATGGGACAATATGCGATGAAAAACGAAACGATAAGAAATATTGTAAAGAAAACACAATGTAGTTTACCAAAGACTAATAAATATAATGAAGAAAATAGAATTTTTAATACAACAAATGATTTATTAAGAGAAGATTATAGTAATAGTAGAGATAATTATTATTATGAATACGCAACTGGTGTAAAAACAGGTTATACAACAGAAGCAGGTTCTTGTATTATAGCAAGTGCTGAAAAAGATAATTTTGAGGTAGTCGCCGTTGTTTTAGGAGCCGAAACTACGGAAGATGGCTATAGTATACGTTATCCAGATTGTAAAACTCTTTTTGAGTATGCTTTTAATAATTATAGTTTAGAAAATATATTAAACGAAAATGAAGTAGTTGAAGAAATACAGGTTGATAATGCAACAGAAGAAACTAGTACTTTAAAAGTGTCTGCAAAAGATGATATTATTGCTTTGGTAAATAAAAATGTAAATATAGAAGATATAGAACCCAAAATAGAATTAAATAACGACTTAAAAGCACCAATATCAGCTGGTGAAACTATTGGAAAAGTTGTTTATACAATTGATGATGTTGAATATTCTTCTGATTTAATAGCAGATTCTACTGTAATAAAATCTGAGGTTTGGGATATATTATTTAAGGTTTGTGTTATTATTTTAGTTTTAGTAGTTTTAGTTATGTTATTAAGACCTGTAAAATCAAATAAAAAAAATAAAAAGAAAAAATCTAAAAATTCTAGATATAAACATTTAAGAATTTAAAATAAAAAGGGCAACAAATTAATAATTTGTATGCCCCCTTTTTTATTCATCTGAACTAGTTAGTTCTTCATAATCTTGTCCAATTATTATAGTAATATCTACATTAGTTTCTCCTCCACTTTGAATCTGTGCTTTTTCTATAACTTGTTTTATTTCATCTATAAATGAACTAGATATATTATTTCTATTAATTATTACTGTGGTTTCTGAAATATTAGTATTTCCTGTTTTTGTTACATTATATCCTAAATCTTCTAATGCATTTGAAACTTTAGAAAGGTTTCTTATATTGTTAGTTCCATTTAGAAGCTCTATTTCTATATCTCCTGCATCTGATATATCACTTGATGTGTCTGTAATTTCATTTGTTATATCATTACCTATTGTATTAGTTTCATCTGTATTCGACTCTGGAAATTCCGTTGGGAATAATTCTTGCATAATCTCTGGTATTGCTTCTTCATCTGCTGCATATACCCATACTCCATTTGTTAAAAGTGGCTCTCCTGGTAGTGTTTCTTTCTTTATATTATTTACGTCTAATTCTATTGCATATGGTGCATAATCTTTTAACATATTAAAGTCCATATTTGTTTTAACATATTTATTTGCAATATCTATAATCTCTGTTATTTTTGTTACATTTTTAAATTGTAAAGTTTGTTTTGCAAGTTCTGTTAAAAATGCTTGTTGTGTTTTCATTCTTCCTTCATCTTCTAGTCCATAACTTGCAGGATACGTAGTACCATCATTGTTATGTCTAAATCTTACTACTTGCTCTGCTTGGTCACCATTTAGTAATTGCTCACCTGCTTTTAAGTCTATATGTAATCCTTGTGAATATGAATCATATTTCATATCAATTGGTACATTGAAAGTTACTCCTCCTATAGCATCTACAAGTTCTCTAAATGCTTGCGTATCTACCATAACATAATTTTTTACTTCTATTCCTGTTAAATCTGTTACATCTTCTAGTAAATCATCAACACTTAATTGATATACAGAATTAATCTTGTCCCATGCAGTTGCTTCATCTAAGTCATCTCCTATAAATGTATCTCTTGGTATAGATAACATAGATGCTTCTTGGTTCTTAGGATTATATGTAACTAACATAATAGTGTCTGTTAAATTTTGGCTTTTCCCTAAAACTAAAACGGTTATTGGATCTAAATTTTCTCTAGTATGTTCATCATGACCTAAAGTTGCGGCCATCATTCCGCTAACTCCACCACCTAATTTAGTCACTCTATAAGCAAATATTCCAACTGCTATAACTATTATTAATAATATAAATAATAAAACTATTGGCCATACTCTTTTTTTCTTTTTCTTATTCTTTCTTTTTTGTTTAGTGTTTTTACTATTTTTTACCCTTTTTATTTCCTCGTCCATTTCTTCTGTTTTTGTCTTTTTCAATTTTTTCAACTCCCAAAATAATATTTATATAACAAAAATAAGTATAACAAATATTGCTCTATATTTCAATTCTTAGAATAATATTTTTAATATTAAATTATTATTATATAGCATACCACCTATAAATGAATTTTTAATTCCTTCTATTATAGCATTTCCTTCTAATGCAGGTGCTATAAATGATACTATTGCTAATAATAAATATAATATTACAAAAGCTTCTACTATTCCATAAATTATTCCGCCACCTTTATCGAATTGTTTAATAACAGGTAGTTTTGCTATTAATGCTGTTATAAATTTAATAAATATTAGTAGTATTCTTGCAATAATAAATACTGCAATCCAAACACCAGCATTTACTATCAAATTTGTAACATTTTGAGCCGTGTTATCTATTGCTGTTTCTTTAGCCTCGTTTACTGATTCTTCCATATTTTCATCTATATATTGTGTTATTACTTCTGGTAAACCTGTTTCCGCTTCTGGATTATTAGTTTTTTCTGTTATTGCTTGGCTTATGGTATCTTTTAAATTGTCATCCCAATTTGTATGATTTACTACTAAATTTGAAACTGGCTTAAATAGTATAAATGCTATTACTATTGCAAGTACAAATGATAAGATTTTTAAAAGAGATCCTGTTAGTCCTCTTTTATATCCTAAGATTACACATAGTGCTATTATAGCTATGATAATTATGTCTATTATAATACCCATATATATCTCTCCTTTCTATAAATTAATTATTTCTACTTTATCTTTATATACAATCCCTGCTATTCCATTTGCTAGTACAATATCATTTATTTCGCTTGTTGAATTGTATCTTTTTATTAACCATCCATTAGTATCCACAAATTCAATCTCTGTTCCTAAATTTAATGCTATAGCGTTTTTATATGTTTCTACTGTTCTTGCAACTCCAGTTACTGTATATATACTTTTTTTCTCATTATTTACATTTGTTATTTCTATTCTTGTATTTGCACTAAATAATCCAGATGATTCTTCAGTTGCTTTAAATATGCTATCACTTAAATCAATACCTGCAAAGCTAATATTTCTATCATTCTCCAAATTTAAAATTTCTCTTCCTGTATCATTTTCAATAATTTGAATATTTTTGTCAAACATACATATTAGTTTTCCATTATCTTCATAGTTAATATTAATACTTAGTGTACTATCTGGTACCTCATATGTATATATAATTGAGTTTGCTGGATCTTGCCTTGCTTTTTCAATTGATACTGTTTTTATATTTGACTTTGTACTTGTTGAAGATGTACTTATTTCCGCAAAAGCTAAATATTCATTATCATTTGATATACACGAATCAACTGCTATAGTTCTAGATAAATATGTTTTAAACAACTCATTTCCTTCTGAATCAAATGTTATTATTACTGTTTTATGTGTTGTTCCTGTAACTATTACGCTTACATATCCATTTTGATTTACACTTATCTTAGATATATTTCCTTCTACATCTTTTTGCCATACTATTTTTAAATCGTTTATTAGATATAGCTTATTCCCAGATTTTTGTCCTATTGCTAAATATCTATCATTAAAGTCATATATTGGGTTATTAATTTCTACATTTATCTCCGCTTCTAATCTAGCATTAGAGTTATACTGTTTTAATGAATTATTTGATAATAAACAAATATTTCTACCATATCCTATTACATGCGTACTATTTTGGTTTTCTATTTCAATAGTTTGGGCATTTTCTTCTGAAACATTTTTACCTAGTAAATATTGGTCTAAAAAATCTCGTACTTGCTCATTTGCCAAGTATAAAATTACAGTTGTAATTATAGCAATACATATAACAGATATACTTGAAATTATAATTATTTTTTTCTGTTTAGCAGAAAATTTTATCTTTTTTACTTTTTCTGTTTTTTCCTTTTTTTCTTTTTTCTTTATTTCTTTTTCCACCGTTTTCTCCCATTTGCTTTTTCTATTTTATATCAGTTTTTTCTATTTTTTTCAATACTTTATACCTTTTTAGTAGTAAAAAAATTTGAAATAATCCTAGTATACCAAATATTGGATACAATATTTCTACTAAAAATGAAAATTTAATAAGCGAAATAGGTATTGATAATACACAAATACTTGCAGTTAATTGCTTATATGTTTTTTTACTGCTCTCATATTTTTCTAAAAAACCATATCCTGCAGATATAGCCGAAGTGAAAATTGCTATTGCAATTACAACTCCATATAAAATACTATAGAATTTTCCAAATTCGTCTATTATATTAACTACTGGTAGTTCTAAATATTGTATATAATTTTGTCCTCTTGCTAAAATACTATATATGCATAGTCCAAGTGTTATAAAAATTACTCCACTCAATATAGAAATTTTTCCAGCATTATTTTTCACATATTTTTTCAAACCTATAACAATTGGAATTAATGTTATACTATTATAACTTGCATACAATATTGCAGACCATATCCAATTATCTATAATTGATATCTGTTTAGTTTCTATAATATAATTAAAATTTTTAGTAAAATAATCTATATTTAAACTAGTTATAAATATTATAAACGCAATTAGAAATGGAACTAATAATACATTTATTTTTGTTATTCCATTTATATTGTTTCTTAATGTTAAATAACATAATATGCTTACTAAACAAGATGTTATTATAGTTGGCACATTAAATTCTTCTTTAAAATACGAAGATATTCCTGACATCATAATAAAAAATGATATTAATAAAAATGAATTTATAATTATCTTTATTAGTTTATTTGTATTCTTATTATCGTTTATGTTATCTATTAAATCACTATATGATTCTATATTACATTTTTCTATGATTTTTAAAACTCTATAAATTATTAAAGATATTGTGAATCCTGCTAACATCATTCCTAAGATTCCACTTTTTCCATATCTTAAGAAGAAAATTTCAACCTCTTTTCCAGAAGCAAATCCTGCTCCTATTAAAGTACCTATAACTACAAAAATAATATTTTTCAAAATAAAAACCTCCTCATAAAATTTATGAGAAGGTTTTTATTATATTCTTTATTTTTTTCTTCTTCTAGCTTGCCATACTATAATTCCTACTAATATCATAAATATTGGTACTGCAAAAATGATTGTTAATATAATTCTATGTTGCTCTTCTGTAACAGTATATGCTACATAATCCATACTTTTTCTTATTGTAATATTATCTTCTCTTTCTGTTAAGTATGATACTGAATTTAATAATATATCACTATTATTTGAAAGTAAATATGCATAAGTAGTATATTCTTGTGTTATTGTTACTTCAGAATCTGTAGCAAACAGACAATTTGAAAATACAATTAATTTAGACTCTGTATCATCATCAATTTTTTTATTTAATGCTGCACCAGTATATGCACTATCTAAATCTTCATCCTCATCTGTTTTTTCTGTAGATGTAACTTCTAGATTAGTTCTATAAAAAGCATTGCTACTTGCTGATGTTAAATATTCAACGCTTACTCCTAATTCTTCCATTTTGTCCGAATCTGCAAATTCTATTTTTCCGGCATTTATTAAGCATGCATTAATGTTCATTCCTACATTTTGTGTTATAGATGAATTTTCTGTTACAGTATTTATTATAAAGTTTGGTAAGCCAGCAATCATGCTATTTGTTTCTGTTTCTATAATAATTCCATTTCCTATTGTAATTCCGTATTCATCTAATACTTTCTGGAAGTTTGGAAGTTCTACATTATTGTAATTTGGATCTGCAAGTAATAATATTTCTCCTCCATTTTGTATATATTCAATTATCGCATTGCTTTCAAATTCTTCTAAATCTTCTGCTAAAGTAGTTATTACAAGTAAGTCACAGTCTTCTGGTATTCCTGTATTAGTAATTATATTTAATGTTTCTACATCATTCGATTCTTGTAAAAGATCTGCTTGGAAATATAAAAATCCATCGTCTGAGTAATTATTATGTCCAGTTAAAAAATATATTTTTGGTTTATCTTCTATAGTTACATCTAGTATAGCATTCGTAATAGCCTCTTCTGTTGTATCAATTGTATCATAAGTTATAGAGTCATATGTGTAGAAGTCGTATTGTGTAACTACTTTTGTTGTATCCTCACATTCAAATATTAATACTGAATCATCTTCTGTTAAACCATATAAGCTTACTAAGTCTGGTCTAGTTGTTATATCATCTATTTGCTTTGTTGTTATATGACTATTTAACTCTACATATTGATTAACAAACTCTACTACAGCTGTATTGTTTTCCATATTTAGCAAATTTATAGTAACATCTTTATCTAAATTTTGCAATTTATCTATAGTTGGTTGAGTTATAGAATATATTTGTTCTTCTGTATAATCATAATCTGGTAAGTTTAATTCCTGTGCTCCCCAGTTTATTAAAATATATATAATAATTATTATTGCAAATAATGCAATTGTAACAAAAATATTCCCCAACCATTTTAATACACTTGGCTTATCTTTAACCTTAACAAGCTTATTATTTTCTTTTTTATCAGCTTTTTTTTGTTTATTTTTTTCTTTTTTCACTTTATTCCCTCCTTTTTATTTTACAGTTTTTCTTCTTCTCATAACAATTATAGTAAATAGTAAAAACATAATTGTAAATGATACTAAACTAACTACTTCTGTGGTAGATAATATTCCTGCTGGGAATTTTGAATAACTACTCATTAAATTTATTAGTGAAAATCCATCGCTAATACTTAACAAAAACCATGGTACTATTAAAAATGCTATAGTAATGATTGCTGATATAATTTGGTTTTCAGTAATACTTGATGCAAACATTCCTGCTGATATGGCAGCCATTGCTAATAATAAAAATCCAAGCATCATAATTAAAGTTGGTACTAAATTTGGTTCTCCAAAGAAAGTTAAAATTACATAATACATAAAACTAATTATTAAAATTATCAATATTACTATTACTGCTGCTAAGAATTTTCCTAATACAATTCCTGTTATAGATCTAGGGGATGTAAGTAATAACTGTTCTGTACCATTTTTTCTTTCTTCTGCAAATAGTCTCATTGTAAGAATTGGAGTAATAATTAATAATCCATACTGTGCCGTGTAAAAATATAGGTACCCTAAATCAATGCTTATACTCTGTATTGTAGTCATATAAAAAAATGTACTAAATACCAATAAAAATATTCCTATACAGATATATCCTATTGGAGATAAAAAATATGTTTTTAATTCTTTTTTAAATACTGGCCACATTATCTTTTTTCCTCCTTTTTATCTGTATTTTTTTCATCACTTATTAAACTCATAAATGCATCTTCTAATGTAGATTCTTCTTTTTTTAGTTCAAAAATAACTATTTCTTCTTTTGGTAATATTTCGAATAGTTTCTTTCTTAAATCTATATTTTCTTCTGATATTATTTGATATTGTTTTGTTCCATCTTCATTATCTTTTATTAATTTTACTTCTTTAGCATCATTTATTTTGTCTTTTATTTTATCCATATTTCCTTTTTTATCTTCTACTGTAAGTGATATTATATTTTTGTTACTTGTTTTCTTTTCTAAGTTTGAAGGAGTATCTATTGCTACAATTTTTCCCTTATTTATAATAATTACATTTTCACAAATTTGGCTTATTTCTGAAAGTATATGTGAACTTAATATAACTGTATGTGACTTGCCAAGTTTTTTTATTAATTCTCTTATTTCAGTTATTTGTTTTGGATCAAGCCCTACAGTTGGCTCATCTAGAATAATAACTTTTGGATTTCCAACTAATGCTCCTGCAATTCCAACACGTTGTTTATATCCTCTTGATAAGTTTCTAATTAGCTTATTTTCTACATCTTTTAGTCCAACTTCTTCTATGACTTTATTTACCTCTGATTTCAATTCTTTTCTTTTTACCAATTTTAATTGTGCCATATATTTTATAAATTCTTTAACTGTTAATTCCGTATATAATGGCACAGATTCTGGCATATAACCAATCTGTTTTTTTGCCTTTCTTGGTCTTTTTTCTACATTAACACCATTTACTAAAATTTGTCCTGCTGTTGAATCTATGTATCCTGTTATCATGTTCATTGTTGTACTTTTTCCAGCACCATTTGGACCTAAAAGGCCAACGACTTCTCCGTCTTTCACTTCAAAACTTATGTTATCTATGGCTGTAAATTTGCCATATTTTTTTGTAACATTCTTTACCTGTATCAAAGCTCTTCCTCCTTCAAATTTGTATTTCCGTAATTAAATTAACAATCAAATATTACCATTTTATTTTTTTTCTTGCAATCATTTTATTAATATTTCACATAGAATTTACATTTTAGAATATATATTAACAAAAATATTTAGGAGTAAAAAATGTATTTATATGCTATTCTTATTTCTTTTATAATTGTGTTTGTTTCTGAACTTGGTGATAAAACACAACTTTTAATGTTATCTTTTTCAAAAAAAGCTAAATGTTTTCCTATACTAATAGGAGTTGCTATTGGATCTTTTTTTAGCCACGGTCTAGCAATTCTTTTTGGAAGTAGCCTTATATTTTTTGAAAATAATTTGTTACAAGATATTTTAGAAATGTTTACATATATTTCATTTATACTTGTTGGAATAATCTCTTTTATTCCTAAAAAAGAAGTTCTTACTATGGAAAACACAAAAAAAGAAGGAATATTGGTTAAAATTTCAAATTTAAAACTCAATTATTCCTTTCTAATTGCTTTATATATTATAGTTGGAGAAATAGGAGACAAAACATTTTTATCTTCTATTGGTCTTGGGATACAATATCCTAATTATAAAATTTCGCTAATTTTTGGTGCTATATTAGGTATGGTTTTATCTGATTCTATTGCTTTATTTTTTGGAAAATTTTTAAATAGACATCTTTCTGAAGATAAAATGAAAAAATTGTCTGGAATATTATTTATTATTTTTGGTGTTCTAGGTATAATTTTTCACTAAAATAATGTCTTTATCCATATTTCTTTTCCGTCCTCATCTTTTATACGTAAATTTGGAAATGTTTTTTTCATTCTTTCTGTTGTGAAATAATTTTCTTCTACTTTATGTTTAAAAGATTGTTCATCATATATTCCTTTTGAATTGTCTATTTGGTAATATTTTTCTATAGCTCTATTTTCATATGTTTTTATTGCCCATATTGTTACTAGTACATCTGCTATAAAAAATATAACTGCTAAAAAATCTACTATTTTCATTGATTTTTTTGACATTTTATTTATCCATTTATCTATTAACGGTTTAGCTATTTTTATTAAGAATACTGCTAATATTCCCCAAAATATAGAATATGGTACACATATTCTTCCATTTATAGAAGTGCCTGTATAAGTATAATCCCAAAATCTTATTGAATATACAGCTTCTAATACATAGCTCATAAGATATTCAATAAGAGAACCTAATAAAAATCCATATATAAATAGTTCAAATGAGTTTCTGCTGTCAACTCTATTTAAACATAAAATTAGTACTGTTGCTCCAACTCCATACACAGGGCAAAAAGGGCCCCATAATAAGCCTTTTCTACTCTCTAATATTCCTGTTGTTACCAAACAATAAATAGTTTCTATTATTAATCCTATTATACTAAAAATTATAAAGTACCATAAAATTTCGTGAAAAGTTATTTTCTTTTCATTTTTCATAAAATATCCTCAATACCTCTTTATTTTTTCATCTACATTATACAACATATTTCTACATTTTTCTACAATTTATCTCTTTAATATAATATACTCTATAATTTTTAATTTTATGCATTTTCTTTTTAAAGTAAGTTATAAAAAAATATGAATAAAAACCATAAAGAAAAACAAGGAAATTTTTAAATAAAAGAATAAAACAAGCAATATAAAAATAAGTTTAGTCTTAAAAAATTAAATATAATTGTTATATAAATTAAAAACACTACCAATTTAAAAACTGATAGTGTTTTCTTTATATCTTTATATTATACAAATTTATATAATAATTCAATGGTGAGCCAGGAGGGATTCGAACCCCCGACCCTCGGCTTAGAAGGCCGATGCTCTATCCAACTGAGCTACTGACCCATGTACCCAAAAACAAGTACATTAATTACTATAACACGATTTTTTAGAAAAGTCAATGAAAATATGTTTAAAAATCAATATTATATAAAAAATTAATCTGTCGTGTTTTGTCAATGGGTTAGATTTGATTTTTTTCTATTTATATGGTATAATATAGGATGTTACAAAATTTATAGAGAAAGGGGAATCCACATCATGAATGGAGATTCCAAAGTTGTAACACGGCCCCAGCCTCCCCAGCCTAAAGTCACTGTATCACGAGGTTTCACCTCTGTGAAAGTTCGCTGCGTTTTGTATGGGCACCCCATGTGTCCGCACCCCGGCGAGTGCAGTGGTTATGATGACCGCCGGTGCTCCTTGTGGGAGCACCATAGTGGCAGGTAAGGACCACACTAAACCTTTTTAAAAGTCTCCCCAGTGGGGAGACTTTTCTTATATTATTCTTTCCAAAAAGCTATATATCCTTTATATGCAGAATATAAATCAAATTTGCTTGATACCTCATATGGTGCATGCATTGATAAAATTGGAACTCCGCAGTCTATTACATCTATTCCTTTATTAGCTAAAATATATGCAATAGTTCCTCCTCCTCCAACATCAACTTTTCCTAATTCACTTACTTGATATTTAACATTATTTTTTTCAAATATATTTCTTACTTCTGCCACAAATTCTGCATTTGCATCAGATGCTCCAGACTTTCCTCTTGCACCTGTATATTTATTAAGTCCTATTCCTCCTCCAAATTGTGCTGCATTATTTTTTTCAGAAACGGATGCATATATTGGATCTAATGCTGCATCAACATCTGCTGATAGCATTTTTGAATTACAGAATACTTTTTCTAATAAGTTTGGTCTATTTATTCCCATTTTATTTAATATTTCTGATATGAAAGTATCAAATACATGTGACTCCATTCCTGTATTTCCCATACTTCCAATTTCTTCTTTGTCTGAAATTATGCATACTGAGGTCTTTAAAGGATTTTGTATTTCCATTAAAGCTGTTAACGATGCATATACGCAAATTTTATCATCTTGACCATATCCTGCAACCATACTATTGTCAAATCCCATGCTTCTGCATTTCATTGCTGGAACAAGTTCTAGCTCTGAACTTGTAAAATCTATTTCAGTAATTCCGTATTTTTCGTTTAATATGTTTAATATATTTAATTTTACAGCTTCTGCTACATCTTTACCATAAGGTATGCTTCCTACTAAAAGATTTAAATTTTCTCCATCTATAGCATTTCTTAATTTTTTATCCATTTGGTCTTGTGCTAAATGAGGTAATAAATCTGTTATTGTAAAAATAGGATCTTCTTCGTCTTCTCCTATTCTTACTTCAACTTTTTCACCATTTGATTTAACAATTACACCATGAATTGCTAATGGAATTGTTGTCCATTGATATTTTTTTATTCCTCCATAATAATGTGTTTTTAAAAATGCAAGTCCTGAATCTTCATATAATGGGTTTGGTTTTAAGTCTAGTCTTGGCGAATCAGCATGTGCACCTATTATATTTAATCCATTTTCGATATTTTCATTTCCTATAATTGCAAGGTACATGCTTTTTTCCCTATTAATATAATAAACTTTATCCCCTGCATGTAAACTTTCCATATTTTCTATATTTTTAAATCCATTTTCTTCTGCTATTTTTTTAGAACTTTTTATAATTTCTCTTTCTGTTTTTGAATTATTTAAGTATTCTATATATCCTTTAGCATATGAGAATATTTCTTCTCTAATATTTTCATCAACCTCATTCCAACCATTTTCTTTATTTTTAAATAATTTCTTTTTTAATTCCTCTGCTTGATTGTTTGGCATTTTCCTCTCTCCTTTCAATTTTTATTTATTTTATCACATTATTTATATTTTAGAATACCCAATTTTAAAGTTTTTTATAAAATTTAATATTTTAAATAAAAATTATATAACAATTTTTATTTACTTTTTAATTAATTTGTAGTTTAATATAGATATAAAAATTAAAGAAAGGAAAGGATGTTTATGGAGGAAAATCAAAATAATCAAAATCAAATGCCAAATAATCAAGGATTTAACCCTTATAATTCACAAAATAATAACCAAGGTGGAAATCCTAATTATGCACCAAATATGAATCAAAATCCAAATATGAACCCAAACCCAAATATGAATCAAAATTTTAATGCTAATCCAAATCAAACGATAAAAGAAACTAAAGGATTCTTTTCAGGATTTTTTAAAGATCCTATTGGAAAAATAAAAGACCTTGCATCAAATTTTGATAAAAATTATATAAAATTTGGTATCATTCTTATGATAGTTTGGGTTGCTATTTCATTTATTTCTCATATATTAGCAATAGCTGATGATGCTTTATTTGGTTTTTGGGGAAGTTTCTCTAACTTCTTTGACGAACTATTTGATGATATATTTGCCATAATAAAATCTATAATTACTCCTGTAATTTCTGTAGCATTACTTTCAGGATTAATCTATCTTTTCAATCAAAAGAAGAATAAATCATTCTTAGCTATATCTACAGGTGTATTACTTGCTAAGATTCCAGTAATACTTTATACAGTATTGTCATTAACAACTCTTATAAGCTATAGAGTTTTAGGATTTTTATCATGCATTTCAGCACTTTGTACTGTTATATCAGCAGTTCTTTTATTCTTTGTCGTTAAAGAATTTTTAAATGAAGGTGAAAACAAATCATTCTTCTGGAAATTTGCATTGATAATGTTAATTTATTATGGAGTAGCATTTATATTATCTTTATTAGAAATTTCAATAATTTAACTTTTATAATTAGTAAATAAAAAAATTCACTTTTAAAAAGTGAATTTTTTTATTTTAAAGCCATTCCGTATATTAGTATTCCTTCATTATCTTTATAAATTTCTTCAAATTGAGATAATGGCAAAGGATTTTCTCCTGTTCCTGCTTCTATTGTATAACCTGGTTTATTAAATTGCATAATAAACCAATCTTTATAACCTGCAAAACTTGAATCATATGGTACTTCTTCTATAGTATACCCTGATACCTGTGCAAATTTTTGTGCTATTTCATAAGCATTTGTTGGATTATAGTCTAAATATTGCCAAAAGATTACTTTACCTTGGGTATGGTATGAAAGTGTTAATTTTATATCATGTTCTAATGTAAAATTGTAAATTGCTAATGCCTCTGGTTCTGTTAAAGGTCCTTCTCCTACATAGTCTCTTGGTGCAGGTTTCGTATATCCTTGGGAAAATTTAATTCTTCTTGCTTCTTCCCAATTTGCAGGAAATTGTAAGTTTAAATCCACACCATTGAAGTTTGCTTTCCAACCATTTGGAAAAGGTATATTGGGAAAATTACTAGCTATATATCTATAATTATCTAATATTTCACTTCCTGGCAGAATATTTCCTGTTACTAAGTCAATTCCATCTGGGTTTACCATAGGTACAATATAAAGTGAAATATTGTTAAATAATTCTCTTGCATTATATCCATAAAGTGTTCTATTTTGTTCATATGCTATGCAGAAGTTTTCTATAAATTTCATTAATAGCAAAGATGTAATCCATTCATTTGCATGAATCCCTCCATGATACAATACATGTCTTGCTCCTCTTCCTATTCTCATAGCGGGAATACTTTTTCCTAATACGCTATTTCCTATTATACTACTTTGAAGAAATCTATATTTTAGCTGTAATAAATGAGTATCTATTCTCATTCTATTATAATTGTATGGTTCATTTGTATTTACAATTTCTTCAGAATTTTGTCTATTTAAAAACATATCCATATAATCACCTTTAATATTATATGAATATGTTTTTTTCTTTGTTATTTTTTAAATTTAAATTTCACTTTCTTTTTTATAAAATTCTTAAAATCTTCTGCTTTTCCTATTTTAAATCCATCTTTTTGCACAATTAGTGTATTATTTCTATCTAAATATAAATAAAATGCATCTTTATTTTCATAAACTTTATATAATTTGTAATATTTTAATTCATCTTTTCCATTAATATTTTTTATTATCATTTTTTTATCATAAAAAATATATGTGTTTACTAAGTTATTTCTAATTTTTTCTCCTTCCGCTTCTTGCCTTGTCTTTTTATATGGCATAAATGTTCTATATACTAAAAATACCACCAAAGCTATTGAAAGAATTACTAATGAACTATACGTTTTTTGGCGAATTTGAAATGCTATTCCAACTATTATACAAAAAGAAATTGCAGCTGTATATAAATGATATTTTAAGTTGTTTTTCTTATTGTGAAATTTTACTAAATCTAAATATTTTTCCTCGTTTAGTGTTGTAATATTTTTAAATAATATTTCCATATTTACTCCATTTTTTATATATAAAAAAAGTTCCCGTTTATGTGAGAACTATGGTGCAGCTGGAGGGACTTGAACCCCCAACCTTTCGGTTCGTAGCCGAATGCTCTATCCAGTTAAGCTACAGCTGCGTTATAATATCTATTATACTTTGTATTTTTAATTAATTCAATAGATTTTTTCAAAAAAATGTTGCAATGTTAATAAAAATGTGTTATATTATATTAGTCAGCTTATTTGAAAGCTCGTTTATACAGTTCGGGGCGTGGCTCAGTTGGTAGAGCGCGTGGTTTGGGACCATGAGGTCGCACGTTCGATTCGTGTCGCCCCGACCATATTTTGCCCTTTTTCAAGGGAATTTAAGAGAATTTATAAAAATTCAAAAGTTATAAATTATGCTATTTTTCAATAAAAATGAAGAATAGCATAATTTTTTTACATTCTATAAAATTCTAAAAAATATG
>JAGHJM010000095.1 GCA_017886645.1 Clostridia bacterium | reverse complement strand
CTATCCAACCTATTCCCCAAAGTAAAGTATTTACTATTATAAATTTAATTGTTTCTTTTAATGACATTTGTTCTTTTTCTTGTTTTAATAATAAATATATTATCATAGGAATTCCTAAAGTAATTATAGGATGTGTTAGTAGATCAAAATAACACGTTACCATACCTATTACAAAAAAATATAATCCTATATTTTTTATTTTTTCAAATCTAATGCAAATAACTATAGAACTAATCATACAAATTATAAACATCATTAGCCCCTGCAACGTAAAGCCCATTAGAAAATATTCAGAAGCTAAAAGTGCTAAAATTACACCCAAGCAATATTTAAAGCTAACCTTTTTGTATAACACCATCAATAAAGCCATTGCCAGCAAAGCAAGTACAGATATCATAATTGCTCTAATTTCATTAAAATCAAAAAATATTAGTAATGGTCTTAGTAATATAACATATCCATGCCAGTATCTAGCATATTCATAGCATTCTGTTATATCGTTATTCACAGTATGTATTAGTTGTTCTTGTATAATATAATTTTCTTTTGGTTCTATTTCAGTTTCTACGTTTAAGTCCTCATATACAGTTTGCTCTTTTTCTGGTAAATAGTTCCTTCTTCCAAGCAGAGCGGATTCTAGTACATTATTTGGATCCATAGAATAGGCATTATTAACCATTAGAGTATCTGTATCATTATCAAATAATGTATTTAATACCTTAGCTGGATTTCCTAGTTTTAATAGTATCGCAGCACTCTCCTCAGTATTTTTTTGTATCCAATCTCTTGGGAATACAGAGCTTAACACCAATGCTAATATGAAAATTGCTATTAATACTATAAATACAATAATGTATTTTAATGTTTTTTTCATTTTTAGTTTTCCTCTTTTATTTTTCCTTTAATTGTTTTACTGTTTTTTCTTTTAATATATTGCCAGCAACTATTAATATACAGATTATAGATATAATAAATAATCTATAGGTAAATGTCATATGAGTATATGAATGTTGTTTTATTACCAAATACCAGATTATTGGGAAAAAGAATATAATTATGTAAGGAAAACATTTTTTTATATTTTCTTTAAAATCTATATCCTTTTTGTGATTTTTAATTAACATCGCAATTAAATATAAAATTGCAATTGTCAATATTGCAAAAATTACATTATTCGATAAATACTCCATATTTCTCTTTATAACATCTACAGGAGAAAATATCGCTTTACCATTATATGTAGGTAATTCACTTCTAAATAGAGCCTGTTCAATAGCTTGTGAAATTATAGGTCTTCCATAAAGAATTTCTGTTATTATCCATTTGCTTATCCATGTAAATCCATATCCCAACGACCAAGATATTCCTATTTTTATAATGTCTATTATGTACTCTTTTATATTTGCATTTTCTTCCTGTTTTTGAATTATTAAAAAATATGTTATTGCTGTAATTCCTAATGTTACTAGTGGGGCAGTTAGCAAATCAATAAAATTAGAAATAGAACCTACTACAAAAAAGAAAATTCCGATGTTTTTCTTGGTATTTTTCTTTAGTAGCAAAATTATTGAACTAGTAAATGCTACTAAAAATATTAAACATTCATTTATTGAGTTTGTAACAATAAATATGCTTATAGATAGTAGTCCTATTGCATATATTATTCCACTTAATATATTTATTTTTTTGCAAATTAGAACTATAAGGCTTATTATGCTAATTGTTGTTAAAATAAATAGAACTATTCTTATTCCACTATAATTAAAAATTGCAAGCAATGGTCTTAATATTGTCAAATATCCATGCCAATATCTAGCATACTCATACGAATCTTCTATATTATCTCCATGCATTAAGCCATACAATTCTTTAGTTTGATATAAATCTCCATTCTCTTTGTTTATATATTTCTCATTTGCACCTAAATTATATTGACTATCTGGATAAACCACTTTTGTTTGTCCTGGTTTATAATTTTTTCTAGCAAGTAATGCTGATTCTAATGGTTTTGCATTATCTATTGAATATGCTGTATTTATCATTAGTGCATCTGTGAATGTGAAAATACTTTCTGTTTTATATCCTAAGTTATAAAATACTCGTTCTCCCTCTTCGTTTAATGTTTCCGAGCTTTCTCTTACATTTTTCTCTAATGCTGATGATGGAATTATACCAGAAACTGTTAATAATATTAAATACATCCCAATTAAAATTATAAATACTAGAACATATTTAATGAATACCATTATAATATTCTTTACCTTTTTCTTCATATAGTTTAATCTCCCCTTTTTCCATTTGTTAACTTTTATAGTTATTAAAAACTACATTGTTCATATTCATCATTTCCATTATCTCCATCATATTTTATACCAATGTGTTTATATGCTGCAGGAAGTGCTATTCTTCCCCTTACAGTTCTAGAGATAAATCCTATTTGTATTAAATATGGCTCGTACACATCCTCTATAGTATCTACTTCTTCCCCTAAAGTAGTTGCTATGGTCTCTATTCCTACAGGCCTTCCTCTATATTTTACAATTAAAGTTTCTAATATTCTTCTATCTATTTCATCTAGACCTAAATCATCTATTTCTAGTTTATTTAGTGCAATTTTGGTAATCTTTAAAGTTATATTTCCATCTCCTAAAACTGCTGCATAGTCTCTTACTCTTTTTAAAAGTCTGTTTGCAATTCTTGGTGTTCCTCTCGATCTTCTTGCTATTTCCATAGCTGAATCATTGTCTATATTTATTTCCAAAATATTTGAAGATCTTTTTATTATTGTTGTTAAATCTTCTGTATTGTATAATTCTAATCTATGTACAATACCAAACCTATCTCTAAGAGGTGTTGACAACGAACCTGCTTTTGTAGTTGCACCTATCAATGTAAACTTAGGCAAATCTAATCTTATGGACCTTGCACTTG
>JAGHJM010000094.1 GCA_017886645.1 Clostridia bacterium | reverse complement strand
CTATTAATAATGTTAATCTATTATAATCTATACCATTTGCTGTCCTTCTTGGAAGTCCATATACACTTAAAGTAGTAAGAGCTTGAAGTTCAATTAAAAGAGGTCTTGTTCCCTCCATAGCAGCAACAATAACTGACCCTGGTGGGTTATCACTTCTTTCCGAAATTAAAACAGAAGAAGGATTTGTAATTTCTACCATTCCCTCATTTTGCATCTCAAACATTCCTACTTCATTTGTTGAACCAAAACGATTTTTTACTCCCCTTAAAATTCTGTAAGAAAAATATCTTTCTCCCTCTAAATATAAAACTGTATCAACCATATGCTCTAAAACTCTTGGACCTGCAATATTTCCATCCTTAGTAACATGTCCAATAATAATAGTAGTAATTTCATTACTTTTACAAACTCGCATAATTCTAGATGTAATTTCTCTTACTTGACTTACAGTACCAGCAGCAGAAGTAATCTCTGAAGAATACATTGTTTGAATTGAATCTATAATAACAAGTTTTGGATTCATTTCCAAAATAGTATTTTCTATAATGTCAATATCAGTTTCTCCTAAAAACATAATATCTTCATTTTTTATATTTAACCTGTCAGCTCTTATTTTTATTTGCTCAGCTGACTCTTCACCTGACACATACAGAACTTTCCCCTCTTCTTTAACACTATTGCAAAGCTGTAATATTAAAGTAGACTTACCAATTCCAGGCTCACCACCAAGAAGAATTAAAGAACCTTTAACCAATCCTCCACCTAAAACTCTGTCAAGTTCCGCAATACCAGACTTAACCCTAACAGCCTCTGCTCCTTTAACATCATTAAGTTTTTTAGGACTAGAACTCTTCTTCTCCTTACTTGCAGTTCCTGCAGTTTTAGCAAGCTTTTCCTCATAAAAACTATTCCATTCATTGCACGCAGGACATTTACCAATCCACTTTGCAGACTCATATCCACAATTACTACATACAAACACTGTACTTACTTTCGCCATCTTCCCTCCTGGTAATTGGGGACGTTTCCTAATTCACTAAACGTGGTAATTGGGGACGTTTCCTAATTACCATGTTTTGGTAATTAGGGACACATCTTCTATTACCAGTTTTAAGAAGCTTAGTAATCATCCCTTTTTTGCTATTTCCGCCATAGCGGATTAATATTTTTTAACATTTTTTTTATTATATATTAAATATTGTTTTAATTCTAGTATTTATTGCAAAAAAAATATTTCCGTTATGGCGGAAATATTTTATCCGCTATAGCGGATTTTTTTCTTTTAATACTTCACTTTTTATGTTTGTTACTATCGTTCTTGATATTCCGGTTACTCTAGCTACTTGCAAAGCACTAATTTCTTGAATATCGAATATTTTTTTTATTAATTTGTCTCTATATTTTTTATTATACTTTTGAATGTCATATATATTATCTATTTCTAATTTTTTTGTAATATATTCAATTAAATCTTCATCCTTAACGTTTTTATCTATTTCATATTCTATTTGATTTTTCAATTTGCATAAAATTTCTTCTCGATATAACAAATGAAACTTTTCAAATTCTTCAATGGCTGTATTATACGTTTTCCCGAAGGATTTCAATATAGGTCTCACATCAACTAACGGATTATTAATCAAATTTAAATCTGTATAATTTTTATAGCTACTCCATTTGTATGAATCGACTTTATCAATTCTTGCCTTTTCTGGATTGTAATGTATATATCTAATAACTGTTTTCAAATATTCCTTATCATTTATAACTTTGCTTTTAAATCTATTTTGAAATAAATGTCCTACTCTGTTATATTTTTGATTTATATAAGCCGAATATCTCACTAATAAGCTTTGCATAGCTTTTGATAATTTATTATCGCTATCTTGTATTACCAAGTGTACATGATTTGGCATTATAACATATGCATACAACAAATAATTATATTTTTCTTTTGTATTATATAACTCCTTTAGAAATTTTGTTTTGTCTTGATTATCAATAAAAATGTCTTGATAATTTATGCCTCTCATAATAATATGGTATAAATTTTTGGGTGCTTTTTCTCTACTTGCTCTCATAAAACCTTCCTTTCTTCCCTCAAAAAGCCCCCATATTTTTTTATCAATCTTCATACTTATAGTGTTTTCGATTTTAGATGTGTCCCCGATTACCAAAACGTGGTAATTTGGAAACGTCCCCAATTACCACATTTAACACATTAGGAAACGTCCCCAATTACCAAAATGAACATTGCGTGTGCCCAACCTAAGCCTATTCCCCAGCTTGGTTGCATTGTTCCATTATCTACTTGCTCTCCTAATAGCCCATGCTGATTACAGCTGTTTACTACAAATTCTAAGCATTCTTTTGCTTTTTTCTGATTTCCTGCTTTTATATAATATTGTGCCATCCATAGTGTAGTTATTGTCCATGGATCTTTTCCTTGACGATAGTAGTCTCTTTCATGCCTTAAGTATCCTCCTGTATATGTTCGTAATGTTAGATTTATTTTTTCTACAGTGTTTAATATTTTCTTTTCTTTTGCTCCGAACATTTCAAATGGTACTACTGTTCCTATTTCACTCACATCTGTATTTTCGTCTGTCACATTTCTTTTTAAAGTTTTGGTTTGCTCATTGTATAAATTTTGGGCTACATATTTAGGTATTTCCTCTAATTGCTTTTCTATTCTTCTTATGTTTTTATGTATATTTTCTAGTTTTAGTCTATTTTCTTTATAATCTGGTTCTATTAATTCATATATCTTTAGCATTGCTTTTAAAGCAGCTTCAATGCTTGCTATTGAATATAGATGTATACTTTCACATTCTTCCCATAAATCATAGCTTAATGGTAAATTTTCTCTTTCTTCTGTATGATATGTTTGTTCTATTTCATTTTTTACAATATCGCTTTTATCTTTCGTTCCTAAAATATTGTCTAAATACATTTCCAAAAATCTAACTGCTTTATCGCACATTTTAAATGTATCTTTTATAAATTTTACATCTTTTATTACTTTATAATGCTCATATACTCCATAGATTACACTTGCTGTCTCATCTATTTGATATCCCCAACAAGGTGCTAATCTTCCATCTGTGTAAAATCTTTGCTCCCACATTCCGTTTTTACTCTGAGTATTCTTACAAAATACTTTATAAAATTTCTCTGTTTCCTTTTTCATTCCAAGCTTATCTAAAGCAGAACATATAAATATAGCATCTCTTGGCCAGCAAAATGCATATCTTCCACATGTTGTTCTATCCTCGTCCATTTCTGCTGTTGCAATAATTCCACCTGTTTCTTCATTTATTAACAATGGCATTAATAAAATACTTCTTTTGTATATCTTATTTACTTTTTCTATAAAGTTACTATTGTTCTTTTGTGTTAACTGTAAATTTTCCTTTAAATAGAAATGATCTTTTACATATTTTCTCCAGTATTTAATAACATTTTGCTGTTCATTTTTTATATCTAATTTTCTTATTTCTTCAATTTTATCAATTGTTACATTTTTTGATGATTCTTTGTTATACATAGGGCAAACAAATAATACAAATTCTTTTGTTTCTCCTGTTTTAAGTGTACCCAAGCTATAGCTAACAGCTGAGTCTGATGACATTCCTATATAATCTTTATCACTAATTATTCCACTTTGTATATTACTTTGTACATCATTAAGTTGATGACTTGTTATTGGCATCTTAGAAAATATTCCTAATGCATAATCATGACAATATTGTATTAATGCATTTTCTTTTATACTAGAGCCTACATCATTGTTATCTTCAGAAATTAATTTAGAATGTACTAAAAGATTAACATTTAAATCAATTCCATTTGCATTTTCAAAAACATATTTTTTTATAATAACATCATTTTTGATGGATACAAAATCTGTCTGCTTTATTTTTAATCTATAATATGTATTTTCTATTTCTGTTACTAATATATTAGTATCCTCTATATAATATTGATTATATTTATTATTAATATCATCGTGTAAATATATTATTCCTGAATCATTTACTTTCACACCTACTCTAAAAAATTCTAAAAATTGCCTAAAATCTGGTGTAGGATAATAATTTCTTAATAATTCTCCTGTTCTGCTATAAGTACATAAAATATTTTTATTTCCTATAAAAGCATCATTATTATATCTTGTTTTCATTTGTTTTATCTCCCCTTATTAATCATTTTCTACTATTCTTAATATTTGATTTTCTAAATCTTTTAGTCTTAATTTTAGTCTTATTATATCTTCATCTGTTGCATCATCTGTTAAGTAATCAGCTTTAACAATCTCTTCCATATCATTTAGTTCGTTCTTTAATATTCTCATTCTTTCTATTATTTCAGCTCTTGGTGATGCCTCTCCTATTTCTGGTTCTTCTAATTGCCCAACTTTTTCTACTTTATCATTTTCAACATCATATATTTCTCCAAATGTTGGTATAGTAACAGGCAAATTAGTTTCTTGAAGTATTTTATCTTTTAGCACTTCCTGTCCTTCAGGCTCACCATGTACCAAGAAAATGTGCTTTGGTTTTGTTATAAATGAATATATAAAATTCATAAGCCATTCTTGATCAGCATGTCCAGAATATCCTTCTATGTATTCAATTCTAGCATTAACTGCAATCTCTTCTCCAAATATTTTTATTGTTTTAGCACCATCAACTATTCTTCTTCCTAAAGTTCCTGGTGCTTGATATCCTACAAATAAAATCGTACTATTTGGATTCCAAATATGGTGTTTTAAATGATGTTTTATTCTTCCTACATCACACATTCCACTTGCTGAAATTATAATAGATGCCTCATTCATTTCATTTAATGCTTTTGATTCATCTGCTGTTTTAGTAAATTGCAATCCAGGAAACTCTAAAGGATTATCTCCTCTTTTTATTAATTCTTGCGTCTCATCATCAAATAAATTCATATTTTCTTTAAATATCTCTGTTGCTGAAATAGCCAATGGACTATCTACATAAACTGGCGATTTCATAAGCATTTCATATTCTTTTTTAAATTCTTCACTATCATCTTTTGCTTTTAAATTATTTATTTCATATAAAATTTCCTGTGTTCTGCCAACCGCAAATGAAGGAATAACAACAGTTCCATTCTTACTTAATGTCTCTGAAACTATTTTCAAGAATAATGATGCTTTATCATCATTTCTCATATGAAGCCTACTGCCATATGTTGATTCCATAACCAAATAATCTGCACTTTCTATCATTGTTGGAGAAGACAATAAAGGTATATCATTATTTCCTATATCTCCTGAAAATACAATTTTATTTTCTTTTCCATTTTCATTAACCCATACTTCTATAATAGCTGAACCTAGCATATGTCCTGCATCATTAAATCTAATATTTATTTCTGGAGTAATTTGTATTATTTCATCATAATTTACAGGTTTAAATATTTCCATACACTTTTCTGCATCTTCTGCTGTATATAATGGTATTACTATGTTTTTTCCTTGTCTTACACGTTTTCTATTTTTCCACTCTGCCTCTTGTTCTTGAATATGTCCACTATCAGGTAGCATAATTGAACATAAATCTACTGTTGCTTTATGTGCATATATTGGACCTTTGAAGCCATTATTATATAATAGTGGAATTCTTCCAGAGTGGTCAATATGTGCATGTGTTAGTATCATAAAGTCAATTTCTTTTGGATCATATAAAAAAGGTTCATAATTTCTTTCTTCTTCTTTATTATTTCCTTGATATAAACCACAATCAACTAAGAATTTTTTTCCAGCTGCCTCTACAAGGAAATTAGATCCTGTTACTGTTTTTGTCGCTCCTAAAAAGGTAATTTTCATAAAACCATCCTCTCATTAATTAAATACTTTTATTTTTTTCTTTAATTTTAACTTTTTTAAAATTATTGATTTTTCTATATTTCCAATATTTATTTCAAACTGATTTTCTAATACATTAGAGTCATAATACTGTATTACTATTTTTTCGTCTATATGTTCTGTTTCTATAATTATATTTTCTAAATCAATTATTTTACTATCAAAAATTTTTATTAACACTCTTAGATTTAGTGCTTTGCTTAATGATATAGTTTCTGCCCATTTAAAGTCTATTAATTTTTTTATTAATTTTATCATAACTTTATAAAAAGATATATATAACTCTTTTATTTCCTTCAATTTTTTTGTTTCATTAAATTGTATATATCTGTAATAACGTATTTCATATACTAAATTCAACAATTCTTCCCTTGTTTGTGCAATATCTACTCGTACTTCGAATGCTTTTAATGTGCATTTACAGAGTTCAATTTTCTTTTTCTCATCTATTCCACTAACATTCAAATCGTTCAAAAAATTATAGTCTCTTTCCAATATTGTTTTCTTATTAACATATTTTTTTGGATCTATCATATCATTTAAAGCTTTTATTTCATCTAAACAATTTTGTCTTTCTTCTTCTAAAATTATTTTCAATCTTTTTATACTAAAAATTTTCTCTTCATTTTCTAGCACTGAATTTCTCTTAATATATTCTTCTTGAAGCAATTCTTTGTTATTAACAATTTTATCTATTCTATCTATTTTAGCCATGTTTTCTTTTTTGCTTTTAGTTATATTCGCTAAATATTCTTCTCTATTTTCAAACAATTTTAGTTCTTCATATAAGTAATTCTTTTTTTCTATAATCTGTTTGCTCATATTAGTTTCCATCGCTAATTTGCTTATAAGATTTAAAACTTTATCAGAAAATTCTTTTGTATATTTATTTTCTAGGTTTAAGTGTAGTAAAGCAACATAATCCACCATTCCTTGTGTATTTTCTATCCATTTTATCAAAAAATCATTTCCTATTAAATAAACTAAATTTTGATATATTAAATTTATGGATATGTTATCAATATTATTAATTGAAATATTCCAAGCCCATCCGTCAAAATCTCTTAATACTTCTGTTTCATGCATAATACTTCCTGAGCTTAGAAGTGCACATAAAGGATCTTTTAATAAACCGTAATCATTTAAAATACACCACTTAACTTTTGGAAGTTCTAGCAATGCTTTTAACGCATAATATTCATTCTGTATTACTATAATTTTCCCTTTTTCTCTATCTATAGTATATTTATTATCTTTATACTCTTCGAATTCTGGCATACTTGGTTTTATAGTAATAAATTCATAGCATTTATCATCTACTATTTTTAAAATTTTTTCCATATAATCATTTTTAGTAAGTACTTCTTGCTTTATTTTTAAATAGTCTTTATAAGCATTCTCTATTTTATATGCCATGTTTAATAGAAGGTTTTTGGTATCAACCGAAAAATCTTTTTTAGCTAAAATATTTTCTAACTCATTATTATAATCTTTTATATTTAACTTAGAGAATATATTCTCTTTTTTCATTCTTTAGTATCCTTTCTTCACAGCTGTTACTCTTCATTTTCCTCAATTTTATTATCAGAGCTATTCATTTTTAGTTCTTGCCATCTTTCTTTGCTCATTAAAACTTCTCTTGGTTTACTTCCTTGATAGCCAGAAATTACTCCTCTTTCTTCCATTTGATCTATAATTCTTCCTGCTCTTGCATATCCTACTTTAAATCTTCTTTGTATAAAAGATGTAGATGCTTGTCTTGTTTCCACCACAGTATCAATTGCCTCCATTAATAATGGATCTACAGATTGATCATCATTTTCTTCTTCTATTTCCTTATCTGTTTTTTCTGAGTTTTCTATTTGCTCTAATATTTCATCATTATATGTCACTTCTCCTTGTGACTTTAAGAAGTCTACTAATTTTTCAACCTCTTTGTCAGAAACAAAAGCCCCCTGTATTCTTGTTGGCTTTGGAGCTCCAGAAGGATAAAATAACATATCTCCCTTTCCTAACAATTTTTCTGCTCCTACCATATCAAGTATTGTTCTTGAATCAACTTGTGAAGAAACTGCAAAAGATATCCTTGACGGAATAT
>JAGHJM010000115.1 GCA_017886645.1 Clostridia bacterium | reverse complement strand
GCACCTGTTACTATTGAGATTATTACTGGTGCTGAATCTATGTCATCTTCTCCTTCTTCTCTATTGTCTGGTGTTGAATCTATATCGTCTCCATCATCTTCACTTATTTCTGCCCAGTTTGTCATTAGTCCTAGGTTTTCTTTACTGCTTATCCATGTTAGTACTATCTCTACTGTTGCACTCTCTCCTGGCTCTAATACTGTATCTTTTAGTTGATCTGTTACTACTATGTTTTCTCCTACTTCTCTCCATTCTGGATTATCCTCTTGTACAAATCTTAATCCCTCTGGTATGTAATCTGTTATTTCTCCTATCTTTCCTGCTATTTCTCCTTCATTTACCACCATTATGCTAAATCTAAATTTTACTGTTGTGTTTTCCATTCTGCTTCCTCTTATCTCTACTTTTGCTGGTGATTCTGGATCCATATATGCTGTATGTCCTGTTTGCGTTACTGTTGTTTTTCCATTATATGTTACTATTGATTCTGTTACCCATTTTCTTAATGCCATATCATAATATTGTACCTTTATTTTCTCTATGTCTTGGTCATCTTCTCCTTCATTCCATTCATCTGGTTCTGAATCTTCATCTTCTACTGGGTTTCCTTCTTCATCGCTATCCTCTGATATTTGAGCACTATTTATTATTATTCTATCTGATGTATTTGGCTCTGTTACTCTAAATGCTATTCTTATATCTCTATAATCTGGTTGTGTCATTTCTTCTGGATTAAATGCATCTAATAAGTTATCTCTTCCTGTTTCTTCCTCTTGTGCTTTTGATAAATAATCTGTTTCTATATAGCTTGCTTCTGATGGATTATCTGTTTCTGTTCCATCTTCTCTATACATTTTCCATCTATTTTCTATATTTATCTCATTTTCTGGTAAGAATTCTAATCCTTCTGGTATATCATCTTTTACTAGTTCTGCATATCCTGATACATTTCCTTCATTGAAAATTCTTAATGTATATATTACTGTATATCCTGTTGCTACTTCTACTGGTTCTTTTGTATGTTCATATACATAGTTTCCATTTTCATCTATTGTAAATACTGGTACTCTATTTGTTATTTCTTGATCATTTACTCCTGTTAT
>JAGHJM010000093.1 GCA_017886645.1 Clostridia bacterium | reverse complement strand
TTTAAGTGGTCTAATCCACCATCTCCATGTAATTCATATTCGCCACTTTTAATATGCTCTTCTAAATATTCCATTACTTGTTCTTTATAACTTTCATTTGGCATAACTAATTCTAATTCACTGTTCATTATTTTCCCCTCCTAAATTTTTTCTACAATTTCCAAAACATGTGAGCTATGTCCTATTAAATCTTGTCTATTACAATTTTTTAAATGGTAATCTACATATAAGTTAAAATCTTCCTCTGAGAATGAATTAATATATTCTCTAAGTTTTAGAGCAATCCCATCTGCTGCTACTGTTTCTAATTCCTTTACTTCAAAATTTTTCATCAAGTTGCTAAAATCATTTACCTTAAATGTTGCAAATATTTCTTCTTTTATTTTTGCTATATTCCAATTTTCATCTGATATTTCTTTTAGTCTTTTTAAGTTTCCTTTTCTTACACCATATGATAATATTACAGCATCATCTGTTATATATGACATTATTATCTTTCCATTTCTTTTTGTTACTCTTAGTGCTTCACTAATAGCTTTTCTTATATCACTTTCGTCATATAAATGATATAAAGGTCCTAGCACTAAAGTAATATCAAATGTATTATCACTATACATATTTAAATCTATACAGTTTCCTTTTATAGCATTTATATTCATACCTTTGGTTATTTTACTTTTTAAAATATCCAAGTTCTTATCTAATAATTCTACTGAATCTACCATATAGCCTTTGCTTGCATAATTTATAGAATATCTACCTGTTCCAGCTCCAACTTCAAGTATTCTATCTCCATCTTTTAAATATTTTTCAATATATTTTGTAGTTGTAATGTACTCAATATGATGTGCCTTATCTTTTACAAGTCGTGAATCCTCATCATAATTCGAATAATAATCATTCAAAATTTTTTCTACATCATTCATTTTTTATTCCTCCTTATACAAAAAAGCCTTACAAAGAAATCATTTAAGACTCCTTTGTAAGACTTATAATTAATCTTACTGAAAGTGTAAGTAGCTTCCTACTCTTTACCGCTCAAACTTCAACGTTTTAGATAAACTCTTAAAACATATTTTTATTTTAACATTATTGTAATAATTTGTCAACATAAAGTTTTACAAATACTACACACAAATATTTTTTAAACTAAAGCCTCTATTTGTAACATTTTTATGGCATCTTCCACGTATTTAGCTGTATCAATATCTCTTATATCAAAGCTTTTATAATCTTCAAATAATATATCTAAATCTTTGTCTATTAGTTCCATTATATCTTCATCTGTTTTTTCTTTTACTCCAAAAAAGTGAAAATCATATACTGGTAATTGAAGTGCATATTTAGCAGAAATTTTTACATATTCTCTCCACACATCAGAAATAACATCTCTGTTCATACATAAAAGATTGAAGTTGTATTGATACAAATCTCCTATTTGATTTATTAATTCTTCTCTTTCTAGCTGACTTAAGTTTTCATTTGTATCTAATTGATTTTTTCTATTTAATAATTGTAATACTAAAAATAATAGTGGTCCTTTCATTTTTGGATCTAATTCGTCATTTTTATATAAAGTAAAATAATATGCTTCTATTACTTGGAATCCATTTTTATCTTGTATTCTAAATTCTACTGGTATTTCCTTATCTCCCATTGGAATCTTTGCAACTATAATATCTGAAAGAGGTGGTAAAACTCTTTCTAAAGTTTCTGTATTTGCGATTATCTTCTTTAAATCTGCTAAGATTTTATCATACATACTTATGTTTAAATTTTCTTGATTATTTTTCTTTTTTCTTTCTTCTTTTTGTTCTATCCAATCTCTTTCTGTTAATAAATTATATTCTTCATAATCTTTTAAGTCCTTTTTTATAATATTAGCTACTCTAGCTATATCCTTTTTATCGTCTACAACAACTAGTACTCCAAAAAGGTCATGTATATCTTCTAACTTTTTATAATGCGCAATACGGAATGAACGTACTGCAGAATGTACCTTCTTTACACGATATGAATAAAAAGCAATATTTATATTACTTAATTTCTTTCTTAAGTTTTCTGCATAATCTTTCAGTTCTTCACTATCCCTAGCTTCGTTTAATAAGTTTTTCATTTTCTTTTCTTCTGGTGACTTTGCCACCATACTTCTGTTCATTTTATTTATCATATATTCTCTTCTCTCCTTTTCTACAAAAAATACAAGGTGTGGTAGTATATGTTTTCTATATTCTCATTATATGAATGTATTTAAAATTTATTTCTTATTATCCTTGTATTTTTTATCATTTGTTTTTTCTTTACCCATTTTTATAATTTTGGTCACAAAGAATTTAACACCACAGATAATGCGGCATCCTATGATTATAGCACATTAAATTGGAAAAATCAACCAAAATGATAAATATTAATAATTTGTTCAGGAATAGTACACTATTTAGACATAAATATCAATTTTAATATGCTCAAAAAAGAAGTTCTTATAAAAACAGAATTTATTTTTCCGTTAATATAAGAACTTTCCTTTAATATTTTAAATTTTATTAATTTTGTATTTAAATTATTATATACTTATATTTCATTTTTTATAACCCATTTTATATCTTCTATAGATTTATCTATATTAATTCTGCCATTTCCTACTGGATAATATACTGAATAAAATTTATACTCTTTTTTATTAACCTCAGATGTAAATAATTTTTTTCTACATTGTGATACCGATATTTTTCTATCTAAAACAATTGAACTTACTTGATTACCAAATAAAATAATTACTTTTGGATTTATTATTTCTATTTCTTTTCTTAACAATTCTAAATATTGTTTAAAGACTTTATTTGGTAGTTCTCTTGCATCTGTTTGAGTACATTTTCCTAAATTCGTAATGAAATATTTATGTTTTTTTACATCATTATAAACTTCTTCCGCAAACGCTTCTGTCCACTCATTACCCTTTATGCTTTTTATTTTATTATAAATATTTTCATCCATAAGATTTAAACTGTAAAATAAGTCCCAAATATTTTTTGTTCCTATCCAAGGAGCCTTTATTCCTTTCCATTCTTTTGATGATGCAATATTTCTCCCTGTAGGATTCATAAAAACAAAACATATATCTGGATTTTCTGTACAACCGCCATTATAGATAGAGTCTAATTCTTTTGCACCATATTTTTTCTGTAATTTATCATATTTTACTTTTAAATCTTCTAGTGTCATTTTTACTCCTTATTATTTTTTCTCTATCTCATTTTTTATAATATCTCTTATGAATTCCCATCTATTTTCAATAAATTGATTATTATTATATATCTCCTCAATCTCATCGTATGTTGCCCATTTCACATCACACACTTCATCTTCTTGCATCACAATATTTTGCAAATTAATGTCATCTTTTATAAGATATACATCTAACCATACAGTTCCAGTTTTATAATGTTTAACCAACTTTAAATCATTAACATTTAATTTTATTCCTAACTCTTCATATGTTTCTCTTTCTATAGTTTGCAGACTAGTTTCACCTTTTATTACAGAACCACCTGTCATTGCCCAGACATTTGGAGATTTTTTCTTTTTAGGAGAACGTTTTTGTATTAAAATTTTATTTTCAGAATTTAATATCCAAACATCAGATCCTAAATGATAATATCCTTGTGGAATTTCTTCTTTTTCTTTTATCATTGTCCTTCCTGTTTTGTTACCATTTTCATCTAATATATCCCATATTTCCATAATTTTTACTCCTTATTTTTTAATAGCCCATGTACCATTGATATATCTGTTGGTATAATATTTTTTGCTCCAACTTCTTCTGCTACTACTAATACAAATGCACACATTGCTCTTGTAGCATACCACCAATTTGGATCATCTACTTTTTTTCTTATATCATCTAAAGATATTTCTTTATAATATCTATCTGTATCTTTTTCTCTTGTTTCTATATCCATCATAACAGGTTGCATTTTGTCTTCATATAAATTATTTTTTTCGTATGATATACCAGAATTTAGTGCAAAACGCAAATGTCCACCACCAGCTAATATTAATGTATCTGCCTTTTGTTTTGGCAAATTCAACTTTTCTCTTACTACTTTTTTTACTTCATCTATATTTGTAGTTGCATAGTTATCACCTAAATCAGGATATTTATTCATAATATCTATTACACCTATTGGAGTATTAACCATCTCCTTTATACCATTATCATATATGGAAATTTCTGTAGATCCACCTCCACCAACAAATACTGCAACTTTTTTGTTTACATTTCTAGCAGCTCCTTCTACAGTAAGTTCATTTTCTTTTTCTGGACTTATAATATCAAATTTAATCCCTGTATTATTAAGAAATAAATTTAAGAACTCATTTCTTTGTTCATCTGATAAGCTTCTAAATATACTTGTACCACACACATAAATATTTTGATATTGGTCTTTTAATTCTTTTACTAAACTTATTAGTTTTTCTACATCGTCTTTATCTAGCTTATTTTCTTTTTTATAATTTCTTTTAAATTCTATTGTTTCTGTTTTTATACGGTTAATTTCTTGTCCATCAAATAAATCTACTTTTGTACATGTAGAACCTACTTCTATAATTAATTTTTCCATATTTCCTCCATATATTATTTTTCTAGCATTTCATAATATTTTTTTAAGAAATTCCATGGTCCTGTTTTTTCCGTTATTCCTTCATAATTATTATTTATCCTATCTAAGATTTCTTTCTTAGTAAACCATTTAATATCTGAAACTTCTTCCTTTTGTAGCTTTATTTGTGATATGTCTATATTCTTTGTTATTATATATGCCTCATTAAAATGCTTATTTACTATATTTCCTTTTTCATTAATTGATGTAGAGCCTACTAAATATTTTGCTTCATTTTCATTCACATTAATATTTAATTCTTCTTTTATTTCTCTAATTATTGCTTGCAATCCAAATTCTCCTGCTAAAACATGTCCTCCTGCTGTTACATCCCAAAGATTTGGCCACAACTTTTTGTTTGCACTTCTTTTTTGCAATAATACATCTCCATTTTTGTTAAATACAAAACCATAAACAGCTCTGTGCCATAAACCTAATTCGTGGCATTTTTCCCTTGTTTCAACTTTTCCAGTAAATTCTCCCCATTCATTTAGTACATCAAAATATTCCATAAATACCTCCTTTTTATCTAATTTGTTCATAATTTCTAATTATTTTTATTATTCCTATACCACTTTGCAAATTCTTCAAATGAATCTATAGATTCATATTTTATTCTATTATTTCTTTCCTCTTCACTCATCTGTGCTAATGTTTTATCATATCCATATGGTATATATATGTACCAAAGATCAGACCATTTTTTGTCAGTATCATTTCCTAATATCTTATCTGATAAAGTTCCCTCATGTTTTCCCATGAATTGATGTAAATTTTCTCCATCATAATAAGACAAACATTCTGTAAATCTACACTTTCTATTTTCTTTTCCTTCCATAAGTTTTAGAAATCCGTCTATTCCTATTGTATCTAATGCAAAATTTACAAATGCTTTTGGAAATCCTTCTAATTCGTCTATCCAAAAACCGCAATCTAATGAAATACATGGTTTGTTTACAAGCTTATATGCTTCCATTACTTTGTATTTCGAAATATATTTTATGTCCTCACTTCTTGGTTCTTCTAGCTCATATTCGTATATTTTAAAATTAACATCATTTAAATATTTTTTTGCAGATGCTATTTTTCCTTTGTTATGTGTTACAAATACTACTTCTTCCATATTTATTCTCCATTTCTTACATGCTAAAATTTTATAATATTCGTGACATCTATTCAATTTTTCTCGTCTTTATTTATCTCTCTATTTATCCATGTCATTATAACATTTACAACATAATCTTTTTGCTCATCATTAAGTTTTGTTCCTGGTTTTATCTTATGCCATTTATATAAACAACCTCTACAGCAAGTTGCAGTAGCATGTTGAGCTATAAATACTGGATGTCCTTTCATTGGAGTTTGTTTTCCATCGTTCGGTATAATTTCTAGTGCTAGCCTTTTATTTATAAAGTCATATGCATGTTCTCTTATCTTTTCTATTCCCTTTTCTTTAATATAATCCTTATCTTTTTGTTTTAGATGAAATTTGCTTCTAAAGTTTGATTTTGATAGGCTGTTTAATATATTTTCTATTCTTGCATCTTGTATATAAATCACCCTCTGCATTTGTTTTATCATATAAGTTTGTTATTTTTATTTTAAAAATGTTTCCGGATTATTTTTTAATGTTTCAATCTCTTTTCTATATTCATCCAATTCCTCTTCAGTAAAATATTTAAGGAAATATGTTATATCCTTCTCTATTAAATGCTGCTTAATATAAATATAATACTCTCTTAAAAGATCTATATAAAAGGATTTATTTTTTATTTCATTAATTTTTTCTATTCGTAAAAATCTTTTAAATCTATCTTGATAAACTGAATCAATTGTTTTTATAAATGTATAGTTATGTAAATATCCAACCTCTACCCATAATTTCATGATACCTAATATTTTATCAATTATCTCTGATATATATCCTTCAGCACCTTTTTTATATTCATAAATAATAGCACATAAATTTTTTTCAATTTTATCTTCTAGTTCTTTTTCGTCATTTGCTTCAATTTCTGCAAACATTTTCTTAGTTGTCTCATTATAATTTTTAAATTGTGTAATTATTTCAGTTCCTTTATATTCACTAAAATCATGAAATAAAGACTTTACTATAATTGTATAAATATCAATATTTTCTTTTAATTCTTTATTACTATATTCTGCAAGTAATATACTCATTAATGTTACTGTATATTGATGAAATAATACATTTTCTGGTAATTGAGTAGTTATTTGCGAATATCTATATACATCTCTTAAATTTAAAGCAACATACATTAAATTTCCATATTGACTTTCATTAAATTTATTATCTATTATTAAATCTGCAATTCGCTTCTTTTCATTATAAAAATAATCATTATTATTTAATACTTCTACTTCAGCAATAATTTTTTCTTTTGTATGCTCAAGAAGTGAAGTTATCTCTTTATTTCCTTTTAAGTTCATTTTTCTAAATATAGCATATTCAGAAACATTTTCTAAAAACATTAGTAATTCATTGTATTTGTTTAATTCAAGCATAGTGTAACTATATTTTAATTTTTTCATAATTCTATTTTTATAGTTAAATTTCTCTATTATTAATTTTTCTAATATTTCGTGATAAAGTTCAGCCTTGGATTTATTGGAAATTTCAAATGCTAAATTACCTGTTTCTGAATATATAATTTGTTTTAATATGTAGTTACGCAAAACTTCTGTAACCTCTTGATTTTTTTCATTTCTATCTTCAATAATTTTTACAAATAAATATACTGCAAGCATTGCTTTGTCTATAATTGTATATTTATCATTTTTTGTTTGATAAATTTTTGAATTATAACTATCTAAGCTAGATAAATATATTTTAAATAAATCTTCTATTATTTCATTCATTTTTTTCCCCTTCTATTATCTTTCTTCATTTTCTGTTAAGTCCCCGTGAAATCCATAAATTTGCTTACACAATGGAGCTTGTTTTTTTCCTCCTGGTACTACTACTCTTTCTAAATCTTCATATATACTATGGAATTCTATTCCGTATTTTTTCATTGTTTCTGCACTTATCTCTTTAAATGCTGGGCAAGGTAATACCACTCCATCATATCTAATATCCAATTTTTCTGTTCCTGCCGTACATAAATGTGCTATTCTTCCGTTTAAAGGAATTCCAATTCTTACATTTCCGCTAAATTTCTCTTTCGCTTCGTTTAATATTGTTGAAAATTCTCTTAATTCTTCATCACTTAACATTAATTCTTCTTTGTTTACTCTTCCTCTTCCTTGAGGGACAAAATTTAGTATACTAATATTTTCTACTCCTGCTATCTCTAAGCATTCCATTATATCTGGAAGCTCTCTATAATTTGGCTTCATTGGAATAAAGTGTACATCTACATTTAGTCCTCTTCCCTTTGCCCTTATTAAAGAATCCATTAAATATGTATATAATCCTTTTCTCCCCATTAATGTAGAATCTGTTTCTTCTTCAAACGCCTGCCAGTCAAATACGATTTTATCTAGACCCAATTGCTTTAACTTTTCACATTCTTGTCTTGTTATCGCTCCATATGGTTCTGGAGTTATAGCTCTATCATAATAAGCTTTTACATTTCTTTTTAGCCTCTCGTTCCATGGCTCATGTTCTTCTATTTCTTGTAAATCTTTTGCACATTTTTCTTTCATATATTCTATTACTTCTGGCGGAATATCTTCGGCTCTTTTTATTCCGCTAGTGAAAATAACAGTCCTAATTCCTTGCTTCTTACAAAATTGAACCATTTCAAATAAATCCGGATGTAAGAAAGGCTCTCCTCCAGAAATAGATATTTCTCCTATTCCTCCATTTTTCATAAAATACATTACTGTTCTTTTAAAATCCTCTAATGTTATTATTGTCTTCTCTTCTTGTGAAGAATTAGATGAACAGAATTGACATTTATTAGGACAAGTTTGTATTACTTCGAAACATAAGTCTTTTAACATATTTGCACATTCCTTTATATATTTTAACTTTTAAAATAAGATGATAATCCCATGCTATTTATAATATATTTTTATATATTGTTTACTATAAAATCTACAACTTTATCTCTATTATCTTCTTCTTTACTTTTTAATTTTTCTTCATCTGTAAGCTCTAACCAATACTTATTATTTTCTGGCATAACTGATATAGAATCTAATGGATATCCTGGGTTTCTTTCTTTACATGGTTTATCTACAAGATAAAAATCACCTTTACTCCAGCTATATTCTTTTGTTTCTTTTTCGTTACATATTACCATTGCATATACCCATTTTGCTGTTAATTTTCCTCCATATTGTTTTATCAGATTTGTATAGTATTCAATCATTTCGTCATCTTTTAATTCTTTTCCATTTATTCTTCTAACATGTGTGCCTGGTTGTTTTTCTTCTGGCAATCCTTCTATAAATAAGCAATTATCCATTCCGATAGTTGGAATTTTTACCACATCATAATATGTTTTTGCCTTTATATAAGCATTTTCTAAAGCATTTTTTCCATTTTCGTCTATGTCTAGTTTAAAATCCAAGTCATTTATTGTAATTAATTCTATGCCTTTTTCTTTTAACTCTTCCTTATATTTTCTTACTTTTGCTAAATTAGTTGTTGCAAATAATACTTTCATTTTTTTATCTCCATTTTTACTAATATTTTTTATTTTCAATTATCACAAACTTTAAATTATTACTCATAATTCCAAATGCTTAAATGTCCTTTTGCTTTTATTGGCTTTTCTAAAACTTGAATGTTGTCTAATATCCAAGCATATCTGCCTTCTTTATATTCACCACAAATATATTCTTGATAATTATTCTTTTTCATATTTTCTACATATTCTTTAGCCATATAAATACAATCTACTAAATTACATTTACAAATAATATTTCCAAAATTTAATGAACTATCTTTTACTAAGTACATAAGTTCTTTATTATCTTTCCATTTCTTTGGTATACTTGTATTGCTTGCATGTATATATAGTTCACCTCTATACAGTGTTTTCCAACTTTTTGTTTCTATCTGCTTTTTACCTTTCTTAATCAATGTAGCGTATAGTTCTGTTAAGCTTAAGACTTTCATTAATATTTTTCTTTCTACAATATCATCTCATTATTCTATATTTTAAGTTTTATTTATTCATCTCAATATATCTTTCTAAAATTTTTCTATCCCTTAATACAACAAATTTTGTACTATATACAGATGAATATTTTGATGCAGTTAATTGATTAAAACATCCTGCTATAAGCTCTAATGCTTTTTCTGGAGTTTCCCATATTAATTTAGCACCTTCATTCTTTTCTTTTTCTGTTACATTCAATTGTTTAGTATCATTTATAACTTTACCTACAAATATGTAAGAAATTTGTTTAAAGTTATTTAACGACTTATATTCTTCTGTTGTTCCTAAAGTATCTATAATTTCTACTTCACAGCCAGTTTCTTCTAGTACTTCTCTTCTAAATGCATCTTCAGGCTTTTCTTCTCCTTCTAATCCTCCACCAGGTAATTTATACTCATTTTTATTACTTTTATTAAATACTGCTATTTTTCCATCTTTCCTTATAACTATTCCTCTTGCTCCTAATCTTAATTTAGAATTTTCCATATTAATGACTTTCTCTCCAATATCTTTATCTGTTATTTTACATATTATTTCCATATTACTCTCCCTCAAATTATATTTATTAATATTCTCTGCTGTTGAAAATCCATTAGGTCCTTTTACCTTTTCTAAAAATACTATTCCATCTAAATGGTCACATTCGTGTTGTACTAGCCTTGCAAAAAAACCGTTTAATTGTTTTACTATTTTTTCTCCTTTCTCATTATAGTAAGTTAGTTCTATATTTTTATATATATCTAATTTTCCTATTATATTAGGAACACTCATGAATCCTTCATATTGCACATCTGTATCTTATGATAATTTT
>JAGHJM010000092.1 GCA_017886645.1 Clostridia bacterium | reverse complement strand
TTGCCAAAAGAAAATCATAAAAAATTGTAAAACTTGAGGTTCCAAATTGGAACCTCAAAACTATTTTAAATTTCAATCCTAGGCTGATACCTTTCAAGCCACATATTTACTTGACATAGATATGCCATAAGTTGTGGACCAGTCATTAACTGACCAAACCAAGGCCTTGTAAAAGCAGAACCATCTGTATTAATAATATCCATAATATATTTTGTGTTTAACAATTCTTTTATTGGTGAATTAGGTTTTTTCATTATATCAGTTAACATTTCGTTAACTTTCTTTAAGTAGGTTGGATTATGAGTTTTAGGATAAGGACTCTTTTTTCTATCTACAATTTCTGCAGGAAGTTTATTTTTCATAACATATCTAAGAAGACCTTTTTCTCTACCATTTAGGGCTTTTTGTTCCCAAGGAATATTCCATACATATTCAGCTAATCTATAATCACAAAATGGTACTCTTAACTCAAATCCATTGTACATACCCATTCTATCAGAACGGTCTAATAATGTTTGCATGAACCAATTTAATGTTAAATAAGAAATTTTTCTTTTTTCTGCAGTCTCTTTAGAATCTTCTTTTAATATTTCAACCTCACTTAAACTTTTATTATATTGATAATCTATATATTCTTTTAAATTTACTTCTTTAGAAATTATAGGATTTAATAATTTTTGTCTTTCGTCTAAAGCAATAGACCAAGGGAAAGTATTGCTATTTAATGCATCTTCTCTAAAGAACCAAGGATATCCTCCAAATATTTCGTCAGCACATTCTCCTGTTAAAGCAACAGTCATTTCATTTTTTACATTTCTACAAAATAATAGTAGAGAAGAATCAACATCGGCCATACCAGGACAATCCCTAGCTATCATAGCATCTTCTAAAGCTTCGGCAAGTTCGGGAGTATCTATAACAATTTTATGATGTTTAGCGTAAAGTTTTCTATTCATTATTTCTATATAGTATCCATCAGAATTAGGTTGAAAATCGCTTTTCACAAAATTTTTATCATTATCTACATAGTCAATAGAATAAGTATCTAAAGGAGGTAAGCCATTATCTCTACAATAATTTGCAGCATATAAAGTTATAATGCTAGAGTCCAATCCACCTGAAAGAAATGTACATAAAGGCATATCAGACACCAACTGTCTTTTTATGCTATCTTCTAATAAAAGTTGAACTTTCTCACATGTTTTTCCTAAACTGTCATTGTGAGGTTTACTTATTAGTTTCCAATATTTTTCCTCTTTTATGCCATTGTGGTTATATATTATAAAAGTTGCAGGTTTTAATTCATATATATCTTCAAATACTGTAGTTCCAGCGGTATGTGCAGGTCCAATTCCGAATAACTCGCAAATACCATTTTTATTGATTACTGGCTTAATTGTTGGAAATTCTAATATTGACTTTATTTCTGAAGCGAATACAAGATAATCATCCTTTAAAGCAAAGAATAGAGGTTTTACTCCAAAGTGGTCTCTTGCCATAAATAGTTCATTTTTGTTTTCGTTCCAAACAGCAAAGGCAAAAATACCGTTTAAATGTTTTACAACATCTTCTTTAAAGTATATAAAAGCTTTTAATAATACTTCTGTATCTGAATGTGTTTCGAAAATAAATCCTTTTTCAGTAAGGAATTCTTTTAATTCTTTTGTATTATATATTTGACCGTTATATACTAATGTATAAGTATTTTCATTATATTTAAATGTCATTGGTTGCTTACCACCATTTGGGTCTATAACAATTAATCTTCGGTGTCCTAACATAGCTTTTTCGGAATAGAAGTAACCTTTTTCATCTGGTCCTCGATTAGTTAAAGTTTCAGTCATTTTAAATAAAATATCTTTTTCATTATTAATTTTTTTCTTTAAATTTACAAAGCCACAAATTCCACACATATTTAACCTCTTTCATTATTTTAATCTATCAATAGTATATGCAAAAAGCTTGTATAAAGTCATAATTGATAAAATAATAAGATTTTGGGAAAATTTACAAAAAAATTAAAAAAATATAATATTTTACTTGTTATAAATATCTAAAAGTTTTATAATAATCTTGAATATAGTTTTATTTTAGGAGGTTTAATATGGAAGAAGTAAAAATAGGAAGAGTATATCGTCATTTTAAAGGAAATTATTATTTTGTAGAAAATGTTGCTTATGATTCTGAAACAAAAGAAAGAATGGTAGTTTACAAACCTTTATATCCAAGAGAAGATATGAGAGGAATATGGGTAAGGCCTGAAAAAATGTTTTTAGAAGCCATTCCAGAAAGACCAGATAATATAACAGGTCAAAAAGTAAGATTTGAATTAGTTGATAGTATAGAAAAAGATTATACAAAAAAATAAAATATATAATTGACATTTTTAACATTTTTCTATAAAATAGATATGTTAAAAATATTATGGGGCAACAGTTTGTTATATATTTTATTATATAAATAAACGTACAACACCTAAAAAGTGTTGTCTTTTTATGCCTTAAAATAAAAGGAGGAATAAAATTGGAAAAAGAAAACATCTTAGGATATGAAAAAATAGGAAAATTAATTAGAAAATTTTCTATTCCATGTATCATATCATTAGTTGTAAATGCATTGTACAATATTGTTGACCAAATATTTATAGGATGGGGAGTAGGATACATAGGAAATGGTGCTACTAATATAGTATTCCCACTTACAGTTGTTTGTTTAGCATTTGCACTAATGTTTGGAGATGGAAGCTCTGCTTATTTAAGTTTAAAATTAGGAGAGAAGAAGAAAAAAGAAGCTGCAAATGGTGTAGTAAATGGAATTTTAATTTCAGTTATTGTATCTATAATTTTATTTGCGATAATTGAAATATTTTTACCACAATTATTAAATCTATTTGGCTGTACAGATGTGTTAAGAGAAGATGCTTTAGGGTATGGATATTTCATTGGAATAGGATTACCTTTTATGATGATAGGAACAACATTAAACTCTATTATAAGAGCTGATGGAAGTCCAAAATATGCTATGATTTCAATGCTAGTAGGAGCCATTTTAAATATTATATTAGACCCAATATTTATTTTTGTATTTAAAATGGGCGTAGAAGGAGCAGCTATAGCAACATCATTTAGTCAATTTGTTACATTTGTTATAAATGTAGTATATTTAAAAAAATTGAAAACTATAACTATAACTAAAAATGATATAAAAATGAAATTATCTACAGTTGGAAGAGTTTCAGTTTTAGGAATTAGTAGTTTTATAACACAAATGAGCATAGTAGTTGTAATGGCAGTGGAAAATAATTTATTAGGAAAATTTGGAGCAGTCTCAAAATTTGGAGCTGAAATTCCAATTACAGTATTCGGAATAGTAATGAAGATAAGTCAAATATTAAATAGCATAATAATAGGTATTGCAACAGGTGCTCAACCAATTTTTGGATATAATTATGGTGCACAAAATTATGATAGAGTAAAGAAAACATTGAAAACAGTTTTAGGGCTATCATTTATAGTTGGTACAGTAGCACTTTTGTTATTCCAACTAATACCAGACAAATTAATAATGATATTTGGTAGTGGAAATGAACTGTACATGGAATTTGCATGTATTGCATTTAGAACATATTTAATGCTATGTATATTAAGTGGAATTCAAATTGCAACAGGAATATTCTTCCAAGCTATTGGAAAGGGAGTAAAGAGTGCAATTATTTCACTATCTAGACAAATTATACTATTAGTACCAGCAATGTTTATTTTGGGTAATATGTTTGGAATACAAGGATTTTTATATGCAGGACCATTTGCAGATGCTGTATCATTTGTTATAGCAATAATATTATTAGCATTACAAGTTAAGAAATTTAAGGTAACAGAAAAAGATAATAAACCACTAATTACAAATCCTATTGCTCCAGCAATAGATGCAGGACAAAATTATATAATTACTTTATCAAGAGAATATGGTTCTGGAGGAAGATATATAGGAAAGCTTGTAGCAGAAAAATTAGGAATAAAATTATATGATAAAGAATTTATAATGAAAGTTGCAGAAGAAACTGGTATGTCAGAAGAATATGTAAAAGAGAATGAGCAAAAAAGAGACGTTTTAGCAGCTTTCAATAATGGATATTATTTTGAAAATAATAATTCAGATGAATTATTTATAAAAGAATCTGAACTAATCAAAAAGGTGGCTTCAAAAGAAGCTTGTGTAATAGTTGGAAGATGTGCAGATTATATATTAAATAATAAGAAAAATGTATTAAAAGTATTTATTTATAATAGCGAAGAAGATAAAATAAAACGTGCAACTAAATACTATGGCATGGATAAAAAGAATGCAGAAAAAGAAATAGAAAAAATAAATAAACTAAGAGCAAATCATTATAAATATTATACAGGAAGAGAATGGAGAAACTTTGAAAATTATGATTTATGTATAAACAGTGATAAAATAGGAGTAGAAAAAGTAGCAGAATTAATAGTAGAGACCATTAATTCTAAGCAAAAAGTAGAAGTAACAAACTAATTTTACAATATATTGTAAAAACTAGCAAAAGTATTGACAAAAGACAATAAAATATTATATAATTTTATAGTATTTAATTTGTGATAGATAATTAATAATAATTAGTCAATAGATATATGCTTAAAAGGAGGGATATATAATGGCACAACCAAAAAGAAGATGGTCAAAAGCAAGAACACATTTAAAAAGATCAACATGGAAATTAGAAAATCAAAATTTAGTAGAATGCCCACATTGCCATGAAAAAATTAGACAACACAGAGTATGTCCAAGTTGTGGATACTATGATGGAAAAGAAGTTATAGCAAAACAAGAAAATTAATAAAAAAATATATTAATAAGGCTATCAATAATTTTTAATTATTGATGGCTTTTTATCTCTATAAGTAGGTGTTGTTAATGAAACAAAGAATTGATAAAATTAACTATTATTTAAATGTTGCAGAGGCTGTAGCAGACAGAAGTACTTGCTTAAGAAAAAAAGTAGGATGCATTATAGTTAACAATGACGAAATAATTGCTACAGGATATAATGGTGCTCCAAGGGGAAGAAAAAATTGTATAGATTTAGGATTTTGTACAAAAAAGAAATTATTCCCAGATGTAAGGCATGGCGGATATGATGCATGTAGAAGTGTACATGCAGAGCAAAATGCTATTATAAGTGCAAGAAGAAAAGATATGATAGGAGGAACTTTATATTTGGCTTTATGCAGAGTGGACAATGGAGAATATGAATCAGGAGCTAATTCTTGTCAGATGTGCAAAAAGCTAATTATAAATGCTGGAATTTCTAAAGTAATAGTTAGAGGCAAAAATGAAAAAGAATATGAAATAATAAATGTAGAAGACTGGATTCAACAAGATGATTTACTAGATGGAAAAATTACATATTAATTGGAAGTGATAATGTGGTAAAAATAAATAAAACAATGATGCAATATTTTGAATGGTACTTAAAGTCAGATTGTAATTTATGGAATAATATTAGACTACAAGCTAGTTATTTAGAAACCATTGGAATTACAACTATTTGGTTACCACCTGCATATAAATGTGCTGGAGGAAAAGAAGATACAGGATATGGCGTTTATGACTTATATGATTTAGGAGAGTTTAATCAAAAATGTAGCATTGAAACAAAATATGGAAAAAAAGAAGAATATTTAGATGCTATAAAATCACTTAAAGGAAATGGAATAGAAGTATTAGCAGACATAGTTTTTAATCATAGAATGGGAGCAGATGATAAAGAAGAAGTATTAGCAATAGAAGAACAGGTTAATAATAGAACCATAGATGTTTCTACCCCAAAAATTATAGAAGCGTGGACTAAATATAATTTTGATGCAAGAAATAATACATATTCAGACTTTAAATGGAACTGGACTCATTTTCATGGAGTAGATTGGGACGAAAGAGAAAAGCGTAAAGGAGTATTTAGATTTTATGGTAAGCACTGGGATAATGATGTAGATAAAGAAAATGGAAATTATGATTATTTAATGGGATGCGATATAGATTTTAATAATGTAGATGTATCTGATGAATTAACTAAATGGGGAAAATGGTATTTAAATACTACAAATGTAGATGGTTTTAGATTGGATGCAGTAAAACATATAAGAGCAGATTTCTTAGAAAAATGGCTAAAAGACTTAAGAGAAATGACAGGTAAAAAGTTGTTTTCTGTTGGAGAATATTGGTCTACTAATTTAATTTCTTTACAAAATTATTTAGATGAAAACAATAATGATATGTGCTTATTTGATGTTCCTCTTCACTATAATTTTTTCAATGCTTCAAATAGTAACGGAAATTTTGATATGAGAACAATATTAGACAATACATTAGTAAAAACAAGACCTGATTCTGCAGTAACATTTGTAGATAATCATGATACACAACCAGGTCAAGCTTTATGCTCATGGGTACAAGATTGGTTTAAACCCCTTGCGTATGCAATTATATTATTAAGAAAAAACGGACTTCCTTGTGTGTTTTATGGAGATTACTATGGCATTCCTCATGATAATATTTCAGAAAAATCAGATATATTAGAAAAGCTTATAAAAGCTAGAAAATACTTTGCTTATGGTGACTTAAAAGACTATTTTGATCATCCTAATATTATTGGATGGACTATGTCTGGCGATTATGAGCATCCAGATTCAGGTTTAGCAGTAGTAATGTCAGATGGACCTGGTGGTCCAAAGCAAATGAATGTGGGCACAAGATTAGCAAATAGCTTACTATATGATTGTACAGGAAATGTAAAAGAAACAGTATACGTAGATAGTGAAGGAAACGGTATATTTTATTGTAATGGTGGAAGTGTTTCTGTTTGGATAAAAAAGGAAAATATTTATGATTAGACTAATAAGTATAAAATAATTTAAATAGCAAGATTTAACTTGCTATTTTTTTATATGTATAGTAAAATAAAAAAGTAAAAAGAAGGTGATAAAATGGCAAAACCATCAGTTGCAATTATTGGTAGACCTAATGTTGGAAAATCTACCTTTTTTAATTATATAGTTGGTAAAAGAGTTTCTATAGTTGAAGATACACCAGGAGTGACAAGAGACAGAGTAACTGCTGAAGCAAGCTGGAGAGATAGAAATTTTACTTTAATAGATACTGGCGGAATTGAACCAGAATCTAATGATGTAATATTAGCTCAGATGAGAAGACAAGCAGATATGGCAATTGATATTGCTGATGTTATTGTTTTTATAACAGATATAAAACAAGGAGTTACTGCAGCAGATGAAGATATTGCATTAATGTTAAAAAAATCTAAAAAGCCAATAGTGCTTGTATGTAATAAATCAGATTCATATGGAAAAGAACCTACAGAATTATATGAATTTTATAACTTAGGATTAGGTGATCCATATCCTATTTCTGCATCTAATGCAAAAGGCATAGGAGATGTACTAGATGCAATTTATGACAAATTACCTCCTAAAGATGAAAATGAAGATGATAGTTTAACTATAAAAGTAGCAATTATTGGTAAACCTAATGTTGGTAAGTCTTCTTTGGTAAACAAAATTCTTGGAGAAGATAGGGTAATAGTAAGTAATATAGCTGGAACCACGAGGGATGCAATAGATTCTGAGTTTGAAAATGAATATGGAAAATATGTTTTTATTGATACAGCAGGAATAAGAAGAAAAAGTAAAATAGACGATAATTTGGAAAAATATAGTATAGTTAGAAGTCTACTTGCAGTAGAAAGGTCAGATGTATGTTTATTAATGATTGACGCAAATGACGGTGTAACAGCACAAGATGCAACTATAGCTGGTGAAGCACACGAGGCAGGAAAGGGCATTATTATTGTAGTTAATAAATGGGATGAATATGAAAAAGAAAGTGGTACTTTAGAAAAATACAAAAAGGATATATATAATAAGCTATCATATTTATTATATGCACCAATTATATTTATATCAGCAAAAACGGGACAAAGAGTAGATAAATTATTTAATATGATTAACAATGTAGCAAATCAAAATGCAATGAGGGTTTCGACATCAGTATTAAATCAAGTATTAAATGAAGCTATAGCAATAGTACAACCTCCTACAGATAAAGGAAAAAGATTAAGACTATATTATATGACCCAAGCTTCAACTAAACCACCTACATTTGTTGTTTTTGTAAATGATAAAAAATTATTCCATTTTTCTTATGAAAGGTATTTAATAAATCAACTACGAAAAGAGTTTGGATTAGAAGGAACACCAATTAGAATGATTGTAAGAGAAAGAGGAGAAAAAGAATAAAATTTATATAAAAAGGAGAGTGATTTTTATGGCAGCATATATAGTTATTGCAATTATTGCATATTTAATAGGAAGCATTAATTTTTCAGTTATTATAAGTAAAAGAATGGCAGGATTTGATGTAAGAGAAAAGGGAAGTGGAAATGCTGGAACCACTAACATGCTAAGAAGTGTTGGAATTAAAGCAGCAGTTATAACACTTCTATGTGATATTTTAAAAGGTGTAGTTGTTATATTAATAGCAATATTAATAGGTAATATTATTGATAATGTAGATTCAGCTTTATTAGTACAATTAGCAGGAATTTTTGTTATAATAGGACATACATTTCCAATATTCTTCCAATTTAAAGGAGGAAAGGGAATTGCAACATCATTAGGAGTATTATTAATGATAAACTGGCAAATAGGATTAATTTGTTTATTATTCGCACTTGTATTAATGGCATTAACTAGAATGGTTTCAGTTGGATCAATAGCTGCTGCTGTATTATTTCCAATCTTAGTTATTTTTATAGGAGAACATTACATTGTTCCAGTAAATAACTGGAGTTATCTAATATTTAGTATAATAATAGCTGTTCTAGTATTATTCAACCACAGAGAAAATTTAAAAAGAATATTTACAGGAAAAGAAAATAAAATTAGTTTTAAAAAGGTAAAATAATTTAGATTGGAGAGAAACAAAGTGAAAAAAATAGCTGTAATAGGTAGTGGTAGCTGGGGATGTGCTTTGGCCATTCATGCTGCAAATTTAGGAAATGAAGTTAAAATTTGGTCTTTTTCAGAGGAAGAAGCAGAAATTATAAATAAAGAAAAGAAATGCAAATTTCTTCCTAATGTAAAAATACCAAATAATATTAAATGTAGCACTTCTTTAGAAGAAGTACTAAAAGGTACAGATATTATTTTACATGTTACACCATCAAAATTTGTAAGAGAAACAATAAAAAAATATAAAAATTATATAACAAATCAAATATTAGCTGTATGTTCAAAGGGATTTGAATCAGATACTTTATATACTCTTAGCGAAATTGTTGATGAAGAACTTCCTAACGTAAAATATGGAATTTTTTCTGGACCAAGTCATGCAGAAGAAGTATCAATAAAAATTCCTACAGCGATTGTAATTGCTTCTAAAAATGAAGAAGTTTTACACACAATACAAGATACATTTATGAATGAAAATTTAAGAATATATACAAGTACAGATGTAAAAGGTGTTGAATTAGGAGCAGCATTAAAAAATATAATTGCTTTTTGTGCAGGTATAGCAGTAGAACAAAAATTAGGAGATAACACTTTAGCAGCTTTAATAACTAGAGGATTAAGAGAAATAGCAAAACTTGGTGTTGCTATGGGAGCGAATAAAGAAACTTTTTATGGTTTAACAGGTTTAGGTGATTTAATAGTTACATGTTTAAGTGAGCACAGCAGAAATAGAAGAGCAGGTAGATGCATTGGAAGAGGATTATCATTAGAAGAAACTAAAAAAGAAATAGGAATGACAATTGAAAGTGTAGACAATATTGATGTAGCTCATGCTTTAGCTATTAAATATAATGTAGAAATGCCAATAGTGAATGCAGTATATGATGTATTATATAATAACTTAAAACCAGCAGATGCTGTTATAAAATTAATGACACGTGAAAAGAAATGTGAATAAATTTTTAAACAATGAATGAGCTAAAATTATTAAGCAAAAATAGTTTAATAATTTTAGCTCATTTTATTTTTACCATGGGTATCGTTCATATAAATATCTAATTATTTCATCAGCATTATTTTCGGTAACATTAATGAATAAATTTTCATCTAGACTAATCCACATATTTATTTTATAATTATCATTATTTTCAATAAAGGCGCCTATAATATCAGCTATTTCAACAGGATTTTCAAATTCTTTTTCCCATTCTAAATCATTTTTTATTTCTATAATGTTATTAAATTTATTTAAAAATTTTAATATTTCGCCATTTTCATTACTATATAATCTTACAATACTTTTCATAAAATGTCCTCTCATTTGTTTATATAAATTTATTATAATTCAATATTTTACTTATATACTGAGAATAAAATACAATTTTAATGGAAATACTATTTTAGAAAAAATGAATTTTAAACTTTAAAGGATATTCTAAAAGTTTATGAGGAGATAAATTATGAAGAAATTTATAAAATATTTTTGGGTAAGTATTTTATTGTTTTTGATATTATTTATTCTTACTGGATGTGGAAATGAAGATACCCATGAAAAATTGCAATCTAAGGTTATAGAAGAAGTAAGGTATTTAGATGATAATATTATAACAATGTTAAATCTTATGAATAACATACAATATGATAATTATAATATATCTAAAAAAGATATAAGTAATAATACAACAAATAATAATGGGAGTTCTGATAATACATTATCAGAACAAGAGTCACAAGATAATGCACAACCAACAGAAACTCAAAGCCAAGGAAATACATTAGGAGGACAAAATTCTAGTCCGGAAGATTCTAGCCAATCTCAAAGTATTATGACGATGGAAAAAAACGGAATACTAACTAGAAGTAATGATAGTGTTGATTGGAATACATTAAAAGAAATGGTGGAGGAATTATATAATACATGGAATACTATTGCTTTAGATATGCATAGCTTAAATATAAATAATACTAACATTTTAGATTTTACTAATATACTAAATGATTGTACTAAAAATATTCAAGCAGAAAGCAAACCAGATACGATGAATAGTTTAATTCAAATGTATTCATTATTACCTAAATATCTTGAAAATAATAATGACGAAATTTTACTTTCAACTTTAAATACAAAAACGGAAGTTTTAAATGCATATATATTAGTAGAAGATGAAAATTGGGATGAAATAGCAAAAAGAATGCAAAGTGCAGAAAGTAATTTTAGCCCAATAATAAATAATGTTGATATAAATAGTAGAAATCAATCTGGAGTAAGTCAAACATATATTGTACTAAAAGAACTTCAAAGAAGTGTAGATGCAAAGGATAAAAATGTATTTTATATAAATTATAAAAATTTTATGCAAGAAATTCAAAGTTTAAAATAGATTTGATTTATAAGATTAAAATAAATTTGATTTTTATTAAAAATTGTAATATAATATAAATATTAAAGTAAATTGGATAGTCGCGTATAGCACTGCCGAAAGGCCGCGTACGAGGAAAGTCCGGGCTCCATAGAGCAATGATGCTGGATAACGTCCAGTGAGGGAAACCTTAAGGAAAGTGCAACAGAAAATAACCGCCTATTTTATAGGTAAGGATGAAAAGGCAGGGTAAGAGCCTACCGCTGGTATGGTGACATACTGGGCTGTGTAAACCCCATCTGGAGCAACACCGAGAAAAGAAGGATAAGACTGCTCGTCATCTTCTTAATTTGGTGGCTTGAGACATATAGCAATATATGTACTAGATAAATGACTATCCTAGACAGAACCCGGCTTATAGATTTACTTAAAAAAAGAGATGGATTTTAAAATCCATCTCTTTTTCTAGTTGCATTAATTTTATAGTAATATTTAGAAATAATTTTATATATAATTCTAAGTTAAAAAGTATGATTTACTATAAAGTAAATGTTTTAGGACAATAATACTTTCATGTCAGTTGGTATATCTGCTATAATTTTTATTAATTTATTACTTACAGGATGTACAAATTCAACTTTGTAAGCATGTAAAGCTTGCCTATTAATATATTGTGATGAATGGCCATATAAAGTATCTCCTAATAAAGGATGACCTATATGTGAGAAATGCACCCTAATTTGGTGGGTTCTGCCTGTTTCAAGTATGCATTCTACCAAGTCATAATTTTTTTCTGAATTCTGATTTAATACTTTATAAAGCGTAACAGCGTTTTGCCCACTTTTATCTACACATCTTTCTATAATACTATTTTCTTTTCTAATGATTGGAGCATTAATTATTCCTTCTATCTTTTCTAAATGACCTTCTACTATTGCTAAATAAGTTTTTTTGAATTTTTTAGTTTGCATTTGCTGTATTAAACATTCTTGTATATACTGGTTTTTAGCAAAAATTGTGATACCAGATGTATTTTTATCTAGTCTTATAACAGGTCTAATTTTCTTTTTTAAACCAATAGAAGTAAAATAATACTTAATTCCATTTGATAAACTATCTGTATAATGTTCAATAGAAGGATGAATAGGGATACCAGAAGGCTTATTTACAATTAAAATATTTTCATCTTCATATAATATATTAAGATTCATTTTAGTAGGAACTATATTATCACTAATTTCTTCAAAACCTAAATCTATACTTATAATGTCACCAATTTTAGTAAGTTGGTTAATGTCTAAAATTTTATTGTTATTATAAGTAATTAATTGATGCTTTTTTAAATATGATAACAATTTGTCAGAAATTTTAATATTTTCTTTTAATATTTGTTTAATTGTTTTATTTTTAATATCTACTGTATAATTAATTTTCATAAATACTCCAAAAATACATAGTTAATATAGTATATTTTAGCATAATTATTTCAAAAAGTATTGTACTTTTGGCTAAAAATTTATATAATAGTATCGTAAAATAATAATAGGGAGGAAAGAAAAATGTCTTTTGTAGAAACAATGAAAGAAAAGGCAAGACAAAGTATAAAAACTATAGTATTGCCTGAAAGCACAGATCCAAGAGTTTTAAAAGCTGCAGCAGATGTAGAAAATGAAGGATTTGCAAAAGCTGTGTTAGTAGGTGATGAGGAAAAAATTAGACAAGCAGCAAATGAAAATAATATTGATATATCAAAAGTAACAATAGTAGATCACTTAAAAAGCGATAAATTTGATGAATATGTAAATAAATTTTATGAGCTACGAAAAGCTAAAGGAATGACTCCTGAAAAAGCAAGAGAAATAATGAAAGAAGAAATATATTTTGGAACTATGATGGTAAAAACAGGGGATGCTGATGGAATAGTATCTGGAGCATGTCATCCAACAGCACATACATTAAGACCTGTTTTACAAATTTTAAAAACTGCTCCTGGTACAAAACTTGCTTCAGCATTTTTCTTAATGGTTACTAAATGCCCAGAATATGGTGAAGATGGTGTGCTTATATTTGCAGACAGTGGTATGAATGAATATCCAGATGCAGAAGGATTATCAGAAATAGCTATATCTTCGGCAAATAGTTTTAGACAGTTAGTAGGAAAAGAACCAAGAGTGGCAATGTTATCTTATTCTACATATGGAAGTGCTAGTTCTCCTTTAACAGAAAAAGTTATAGAAGCAACTAAAATTTTAAAAGAAAAAGCACCAGACTTAATTTGTGATGGAGAATTACAGTTAGATGCTGCAATTATTCCAGAAGTCGCTGAAAGAAAGGCTCCAGGAAGTCCTGTAGCAGGTAAAGCAAATGTTTTAATATTCCCAGACTTAGATGCTGGTAATATAGGATATAAGCTAGTTCAAAGATTTGGACGTGCAGAGGCATATGGCCCTCTTTGCCAAGGAATAGCAAAAGCTGTTAATGATTTATCAAGAGGTTGTAGCAGTGATGATATTGTTGGAGTAGTAGCAATTACTGCAGTTCAAGCTCAAGATATGGAAAAGAATGCATAGAAATTATCGTTACATTCAATTAATAATATAAATAATTACATAGTTTAGATACTATATAATATATTAATTTAGGAGGTTTTATAATGAAAATTTTAGTAGTAAATTGTGGAAGTTCTTCAATCAAGTATCAATTAATTAATATGGAAAATGAAGAGGTTATGGCAAAAGGATATTTAGAAAAAATAGGATTGCCAGATTCGTTTTTAACACATAGAGTAAATGGAGAAAAATATAAAATAGAAAAAGAAATTAAAAATCATGAAGAGGGTATAAAATTAGTTCTAGACCAATTGTTGGATGAAAATTATGGTGTTATAAAAGACTTAAGTGAAATTGATGCAGTAGGACATAGAGTAGTACATGGAGGAGAGAAGTTTAGTGATTCTGTACTTATTACAGACGAAGTAATAGATACAATAAAAGAGTGTATACCATTAGCACCTTTACATAATCCTGCAGGAATTACAGGGATAGAGGCATGCAAAAAAGTTTTACCAAATGTTCCTATGGTAGGAGTATTTGATACAGCATTCCATCAAACAATTCCAGAAGAAGCATATATTTATTCTATTCCTTATGAATATTATGAAAAATATAGAATTCGTAAATATGGTTTCCATGGAACATCACATAAATTTGTTTCTAGAAGAGTTGCAGAATTAATAGGAAAACCTATTGAAGATTTAAAAATGGTTACTTGCCATTTAGGACAAGGTGGAAGCTTATGTGCTGTTAAAGGTGGAAAATCTGTAGATACTTCAATGGGATTAACTCCACTTGCAGGTATACCTATGGGAACAAGATCAGGAGATATTGACCCATCAATTGTAACATTTTTAATGAAACAAGAAGGATTAACTCCAGATGAAATGGATAATATTTTAAATAAGAAATCAGGAAAATTAGGAGTATCAGGAGTAAGCTTTGATGATAGAGATATAGAAGCTGCAATGAAAGAAGGAAATAAGAGAGCAAAATTAGCAATAGATACATTTGTATATCAAGTAATTGGATATATAGGAAGATATGCAGCACAAATGAATGGTATTGATGTTATTACATTTGCTGGAGGAGTTGGAGAAAACGGTCCAGAAGTAAGAAGAGACATTTGTAAATCTCTTGAATTTTTAGGAGTTAAAATTGATGAAGAGAAGAATAATGTAAGAGGAAAAGAATGTGAAATTTCTACACCTGATTCAAAAGTTAAAGTATACATTATTCCAACAAACGAAGAGCTTATGATAGCTAGAGATACTATGGATATAATTAGTAAATAATTAAATAACTATATAGCCTGAACTGTTTTATAAAAAATAAACTTTCAGGCTTTTAAGTTATTTTAGGAGGAAATATGAATACAGGAATGTCTACAAAAACGAAAGTGATTATAATTGTTATTTCTATTATAGTATTATTGGCACTAATTGGCGGAGGAGTATATTGGTATATATTTATTTTAAATGCAGACCAAAATACACCAGAAGAAGTTTTCAGTCAATATGTATCATATATAAATGAACAAAATTATGAAGCAATGTACAATCTTTTATCTGATAGTACAAAAGAAAGAGTAGAAAAACAAACATACTTAGATAGAAATAAAAATATATATGAAGGAATAGATGCAGAAAATGTTACAATATCAAATTTATCATATGAAAAATCAAGTAAAATATTAAGTTATGATATGTCACTTGTTACATCAGCAGGTGAAATTAATTTTCACAATACTGCTTCTTTTGATAGACAAGATGACAATAAGTATTATTTAAATTGGTACTCAAATTTAATCTTTCCAGAGTTAAAAGATGACTATAAAGTTAGAGTTTCAACTACCCAGGGAACAAGAGGAAGGATTCTTGCAAGAGATGGAACAGTTTTAGCAATATCAGCAGAAGATGGAACTAGACAATATCCATATGGAGAAACAACATCACATTTATTAGGATATGTTAGAGGAATTAGTCAAGAAGAATTGGATGCAAACCAAAATAAAGGATATAATACAACTAGCGTTATAGGAAAAACTGGACTAGAACAAGTATATGAAGATAGACTAAGACCAGGAACTGGAACTGAAATATATATAGTTGATAGTTCAGAAAATAAAATTAAAACTATTGCAGAAACAGAGCCAACAGATGGTGAAGATATAACAACTACTATAGATATTAGATTACAAGATAAAATATACAAGCAATTAGATGGTGACAATGGTTTGTCGGTAGCAATTAACCCAAAAACAGGAGAAGTATTAGCTTTGGTAAGTACTCCTACTTATAATTCAAATGACTTTATAAGTGGTTTTACAACAGAAGAATGGGATTCTTTAAATAGTGACGCGAATAATCCAATGCTTGTTAGGTTTCAAAACACATATGTACCAGGATCTTCATTTAAACCAATTACGGCTGCTATAGGACTTACAACAGGAAAAATGAGTGCAACAGAGGATTATGGTAGCAGTGGTCTTAGATGGCAAAACAATTCTACTTGGGGAAATTACTATGTAACCACATTACAAACATATAGTGCACCAGCAAACTTAAGAAATGCTCTAGTATATTCAGATAATATCTATTTTGCTAAATCAGCCTTAAAAATAGGCTCAACCACATTTGCAGAACAATTATTAAAAATTGGATTTGATACAGATATTCCATTTGATTTAGGAATGGAAACATCTCAATTTGCAGAAAATAATCAATTTGCTTCTGAGATACAATTGGCTGATACAGGTTATGGACAGGGACAGGTTTTAGTTAACCCATTACATATGGCTTGTATGTATTCAGCATTTGTAAATGATGGAAATATGATAAAACCATATATTGAATATAAAGAAAATGTTACTCCAGAGTATTGGGTAGAAAATGCTTTTTCAAAAGAGGCTGCTGATACAGTAAGAGAAGATATGATTCAAACAATAGAAGACCCAAATGGAACAGGGCATGCAGCCAAAATAGACGGAATGACATTAGCTGGAAAAACAGGTACAGCCGAAATAAAGACTTCACAAAATGATGATACCGGGACAGAACTTGGATGGTTTAATGCTTTTAAAGTTAGTGATGATCCAAATGATCAGTTATTAATAGTAAATATGATAGAAGATGTAAAAGATAGGGGAGGAAGTCATTACCTTTTACCAAAAGTAAAAGCAATGTTTGAGTAATGCATATATGTAAAAAATACACTTTAAATGTTTATATATTTGAAGTGTATTTTTTATGGGAAATTAATTGTTAACCTTGACAAACATTTTCTATTATTATATAATGTTAACCGTGATTAACAAAAAGGAGAAATATATGATATCAAAAGCTTTAGAAGAATATTTAAAGACAATGTATATATTAAAAAAGCAAACAGGAAATATAAGGGTTACTGATGTAGCCAATAAAATGAATTGTACTAAGCCAAGTGTAAATAAAGCATTATATAATTTGAAAGCAAATGGTCTAGTTAATTATGAAGCATACGGAACAATTGAATTAACTACAGAAGGAGAGAATATAGCAAAAAAAGTGTTAGAAACATATGATATTGTGTTTTTGTTCTTAAAAGACGTACTTAACATAGACGAAGTAAATTCAAAAAAAGAAGCAGAAAAAATAAAATTAGCCATGTCTGATAATACTATAAATAAACTTGCAAAGTATGTTCATAAAACTTTAGATTTAAATAGTTTAGATTGTGACTATGACGTAAATAAAGAAAGATGTAGAAGCTGTGTTAGAAGAGTAATAAAGAAAGCAAAATAGAAAGGAAATTGTTATGAGTAATAAATTATTAGAAATTAAAAACTTATTTGTTAAAGCTGAAGAAAAAGAAATATTAAAAGGAATTGATTTAACTATAAATAAAGGTGAGATACACGTTATTATGGGACCAAATGGTTCTGGAAAGACTACTACTGCAAATGCAATATTAAATAATCCAGAATATATAAAAGAGAAAGGTGAAATTATATTTGACGGAAAAAATATAACTAATACTAAAACTGATGAAATAGCAAGACAAGGGGTATTTATGTCTTTCCAATTGCCAGAAGAAATTCCTGGTATTTCTGTTACAAATTTCTTAAAATATGCTAAAAGTAAAGCTACCGGAAAACCAATAAAAGTTTTCCAATTTAAAGATGAATTAGCTAAATATATGGAAGAATTAAACATGAATCCTAAAAATATGGAAAGAAGTCTTAATGTTGGATTTTCTGGAGGAGAGAAGAAGAAAAATGAAATTCTTCAAATGTTAGTATTAAATCCTAAACTTGCAATTTTAGATGAAACTGATTCAGGATTAGATGTAGATGCTATTAGAACTGTATCTAAGGGAATTGAAATGTTTAAAAATAAGGATAACGCAGTACTTATTATTACTCATAATACTAAAATATTGAAAAACTTAACTGTAGATTATGTTCATGTTTTAGTTGACGGTCATATAGTAAAAACAGGAGGACAGGAACTTGCTTCTGAGATAGAAGAAGAGGGATATGGAAAATATAAAAAAGAGGTAAGTAATAATGAGTAAAAGTAAAGTTAAAGATATAGATAGAAATATTTATGATATAAAAAATAAAGATGAATATGACTTTAAAGTAAAAAAAGGATTAACAAAAGAAATTATTGAAGAAATTTCAGAACAAAAAAATGATCCTCAATGGATGAGAGAGTTTAGATTAAATGCTTTAGAAGTATATAACAAACTTGAACTTCCAACTTGGGGACCAGATTTATCTGAACTTGATATGAATGAAATAGCAACATATGTAAGACCAAAGTCAAAACTAAATACATCTTGGGACGAAGTACCAGAAGATATAAAAACTACTTTTGATAAATTAGGAATACCTGAGGCAGAAAAAAAGTCACTTGCTGGAGTTGGAGCTCAATACGATTCTGAAGTAGTTTATCATAGCATGAAGGAAGAACTTATAAAACAAGGTGTTGTTTATACAGATATGGAAACTGCAATAAAAGAGTACCCTAAATTGGTAAAAGAGCACTTTATGAAATGTGTTCCTGTGTATGATCATAAATTTGTTGCTTTACACGGTGCTGTATGGTCAGGAGGTTCGTTTGTTTATGTTCCTAAAGGAGTAAAAGTTGATATTCCTTTGCAATCATATTTTAGACTAAATTCTCCTGAATCTGGTCAATTTGAACACACTTTAATTATAGTAGATGAAGGTGCTAGCCTTCACTTTATAGAAGGATGCTCTGCTCCAAAATATAATAAAATAAATTTACATGCAGGATGTGTTGAACTATTTGTAAAAGATAATGCTTATTTAAGATATTCTACAATTGAAAACTGGTCTAAAAATATGCTTAATTTAAATACTAAAAAGGCTATTATAGGAAAGAATGCTCAAGTCGACTGGGTTTCAGGTTCATTTGGTTCAAAAATATCTATGTTATATCCAATGAGCATACTAAATGGAGAAGGTTCAAAAACAGAATATACAGGAATATCTTTTGCAGGAAAAGGTCAAAACTTAGATACTGGATTTAAAGTAGTACACAATGCTCCTAATACATCTAGCGTTATAAATGCAAAATCAATTTCTAAAAGTGATGGGAAATGTACTTACAGATCTTTAGTAAGAATAAACGAAAATGCTAAAAATACTAAAAGTTCTGTATCATGTGAGTCCTTAATGCTAGATGATACTTCTATTTCTGATACGATACCAGTAAATGATATTAAAACTGATGAAGTTGAATTTTCACACGAAGCAAAAATAGGGAAGATTAGTGACAAAGCTATTTTTTATCTAATGTCTAGAGGTTTATCAGAAGAAGATGCTAAAGCAATGATAGTAAGAGGATTTGCATATCCAATATCTAAAGAACTTCCAGTAGAATATGCTGCAGAAATGAATAATTTAATTAATTTAGAGTTAGAAGGAGCAATAGGATAATGATTAAAAGTATAGAATTAAACGAAACTCCAGTAAGGACTTCAAAAAATTTTAACGCTAATAATATAAAAATAAATGATATAGAAATACCAGATAATATATCAAGTTTTTATAATATAGATATTACGGGTGAATGTTCTAATATACAGGTTGAACAAGAAAATAATGATTATAGTTTAGTTTATGGCTTAGGAAATTTTCTTAATGAATATTCAAAAGCTAAGTCTAATAAAGAATTAAATATAATTGTTAATAGTAAAACTCCTAAAGAATTTATACTTAGTTTTAATTTTGATGAAAATAATCTTAATTTAATAGAAAATATTAAAATTACGGCAAATGAAAATTGCAAGGCTACTATTATTATAAAATATAAATCAGACCATAATGTAAATGCTTTTCATAACGGAATAATTAAAACAATTGCTAAGAATATGGCAGATATAAATATAATTATTGTTAATTTAATGAATGATTCATCTAATAATTTTCTAAGTATTGAAAATACATTAGAAGATAGTTCAAAAGTAAAATATACTATTGTAGATTTTGGAGGAAAGCACAGTATAACAAATTTCTATTCAAATTTAATTGGTAACTTTTCTAACAATATTATTAATACTATTTATTTAGGAAAAAACAATCAATTATTTGATTTAAATTATATTGCAGAGTTAAGAGGAGTTAAGTCAAATGTAGATATAGAAGTACAAGGAGCTTTAAAAGATACTGCACATAAGCATTTTAAGGGAACAATAGATTTTAAAAAAGGATGTAAAAAGGCAACAGGAAACGAAAATGAATTTTGTATGTTATTGTCAGATAAAGCTAAATCTCTTGCCCTTCCAATGCTTCTTTGTTCAGAAGAAGATGTAGAGGGAAACCACAGCAGTGCCACTGGAAAAATAGGAGAAAAAGAATTATTTTATATTATGAGTAGAGGTTTTGAACTAAAAGAAGCTATGAAATTAATGGTTAGAGCAAAATTTAATAGAATTATTGAAAATATTAAAAATGAAGAATTAAAAGAAGAAATATTAAATGAAATAGACAATAGACTAGATTAGCCTAAAAAGAAAGGAGTGTTAACTTATTAATGAATAAATATAAAGAAGATTTTCCAATTTTAAAAAATAATAATATAGCCTATATTGATAGTGGAGCAACTAGTCAAAAGCCACTACAGGTAATAAATGCTATTGATAATTTTTATAAAAATTATAATGCTAATCCGCATAGGGGAGCATATTCACTAAGCATTGAAGCAACAAATCTTTATGAAAATACTAGAACTAAAATTGCAAAATTTATTAATGCTAAACATAGAGAAGAAATTATATTTTCTAAAAATGCTACAGAAAGTTTAAATTTACTTGCATATTCATATGGAATAGATAAACTAAAAGAAGATGATGAAATAGTTATTTCAATTATGGAACATCATTCCAATTTAGTTCCTTGGCAAAAAGTTGCAAAAGTAACAGGTAGCAAATTAAAATATATGTATATAAATGACGACTTTGAATTAACTGATGAAGAAATTGAAACTAAAATTACAGAAAAAACTAAAATAGTAGGAATAGCCCAAGTATCTAATGTGTTAGGAACCATAAACAATGTAAAAAAGATTATTGAATATGCACATAAAAAGGGAGCCATTGTTATTGTTGATGCTTCTCAAAGTATTCCTCATATGGATATAGATGTACAAAAATTAGATGCAGACTTTTTAGTATTTTCTGGACATAAAATGTTAGCTCCTCTAGGAATAGGTGTTTTATATGGTAAAAAAGAATTATTAGAAAGTATGAATCCTTTTATAATGGGTGGAGATATGATAGAATATGTATATGAACAAGAAACCACATTTGCACCACTTCCAAATAAATTTGAGGCAGGAACACAAAATGTAGAAGGAGTTATTGGACTTGGGGCTGCCATAGATTACATTAATTCTATTGGAATAAGTAAAATAGAAGAAATAGAAAAAGAAGTTGTATCATATGCAAGGAAAGAACTATCTAAATTAGATTATTTAACTTTATATATGACACCACATGAAGAAAAACATTCTGCTGTAATTTCTTTTAATATAAAGGGTGTACACTCTCATGATGTTGCAAGTATTTTAGATACAGAAGGAGTTTGTGTACGTTCTGGAAACCATTGTGCTCAACCACTTTTAAGATTTTTAGGAATAGACTCAACTTGTAGAGCAAGCTTTAGTTTTTATAATGATAAAGAAGACGTAGATAGATTAGTGAAAGCTTTAAATAAAGCATATGATATGTTTAAAAAATATATTAAGGAAGGTAATGAAAATGGATGATTTATCAGATGTTTACAATGATTTAATAATGGAACATAGCATGAATTCGTATAACAAAAAACATTTGGATAATCCAGATTTTTGCGAAATTGGTCACAACCCTAACTGTGGAGATGAGATTACTTTAGAGTTAAAAGTAAATGGAGATGTAATTGAGGATATATCTTTTACAGGACATGGTTGTGCAATTTCTCAGGCTTCTACATCTATAATGATAGATACATTGAAAGGAAAAACTATAGAAGAAGCAAAAGAAATTATAGCGACGTTTATTGGTATGATTAAAAGAGAAATTACAGATGAAGAAGAATTAAAAAAGTTAGAAGATGCTATAGCATTTAGGAATGTATCACATATGCCTGCAAGAGTAAAATGTGCTTTACTTGCTTGGCATACTATAGAAGATATACTAAATAAAAGAGAAAATAAGAATTAGCAAAAGTTAAGTCTTGATGCGACTAACATCGAATATGATTGAAATTGAGATTTACTAAAAATAAATTAATTAAATAGATTTAGGAAATAGAAATGGAAAATAAAAAAGTATTATTAGGAATGAGTGGTGGAGTGGATAGTAGTGTATCTGCTCTATTATTAAAAAAACAAGGATATGAAGTAATAGGAATAACATTAGAAATGTTTGACAATGACTCTAATGTGTCTTTAGATGCTAAAAAAGTATGTGATAGCTTACATATACCTCATTATACTTTTAGTTGTAAAAATGATTTTAAGAGGCATGTAATTGATGATTTTATATCATGCTATTCAAACTGTAAAACACCTAATCCTTGTATTGAGTGTAATAGATATATTAAGTTTGGATATATGTACGAAAAGGCAAAAGAGTTAGGGTGCTACTATATTGCAACAGGGCATTATGCAAGAAATGAATATAATAAAGAATATGATAGATGGGTGTTAAAAAAATCTAATGCAGGAAACAAAGACCAAACATATGTGTTGTGGAATATACAAAAAGATGTAATTGAACATATTATTTTTCCTTTATCAGATTTTGAAAATAAAGAACAAATACGTGAAATTGCGAGAGAAGCGGATTTAGAAGTAGCAAACAAACCAGATAGTGAAGATATTTGTTTTATTCCTGACGGAAACTATAAAGCTTTTTTAGAAAACAATTCTTCTATAAAAGCTAAAGTAGGAAATATTGTAAATTCTAGTGGTGAAGTATTAGGAAAACATACAGGATTATATAACTATACTATTGGTCAAAGAAAAGGATTAGGAATTGCCTATAAAGTACCTCTATTTGTTTTAGGATTTAATGAAGAAAAAAATGAAGTTATAGTTGGAGAAGAAAAGGAATTATATAAAAAAGAGATATTAGTAAATAATATTAATTTGTTACTAATAGATAAAATAGATAAACCTATGTTAGTAGATCTAAAAACTAGATATTCAACTAAATCTGCCAAGGCTACAATTATTCAAAATGAAAATACTATAAAAGTTACATTCGAAGAACCTCAAAGAGCTATAACTCCTGGGCAGTCAGCAGTATTTTATATTAATGATATTGTTTTAGGCGGAGGCAAAATAATGTAAGTTTTATGATAATTTAGTGATAGTTAAATAATATATTTAGTAAAGATAAAAATAAAAGGTGAAAATTATGGAGAATATATTTTCAAGAACAGAGTTATTAATAGGAAAGGATAATTTAGAAAAGCTTTACAAATCCAAAGTCGCAATCTTTGGAATTGGTGGAGTAGGTTCATATGTTGTTGAAGGACTAGTAAGAGCAGGAATAGGAAGTTTTATTTTAGTAGATAATGATGATGTTTCTATAACAAATATAAATAGACAGATAATAGCAACAACAAATACTATAGGTAAGTCTAAAGTAGATGTGGCAAAAGAAAGAATATTAGAAATAAATCCAGAGGCAAATGTTATAACTTATAAAAAATTTTATATGCCAGACAATCAAATTAAACTTACAAATGATATTTCATACATTGTTGATGCAATAGATACTGTTACAGCAAAAATAGCTTTAATAGAGCAAGCAAATAATTTAAGCATACCTATAATATCAAGTATGGGAACTGGAAACAAATTAGATCCTACTAAATTTGAAGTAACTGATATATATAAGACCAGTGTATGTCCACTTGCAAAAGTAATGAGAAAAGAACTAAGAAATAGGGGGATAAACAAACTAAAAGTAGTTTATTCCAAAGAAGAGCCTATAAAAATAAAGCCAGATGAAAATATAGAGATGAAAGGTAAATGTTATATTCCAGGAAGTATTTCATTTGTTCCATCTGTGGCAGGGCTAATTATAGCAAGTGAAGTAGTAAAAGACATTATATATAATTGATATTTCACATAAAGTATGATAAAATAAAATATACGAGTGGATTTCATTCGTATATTTTATTTTTTTGAAAGGGTGTGTTGGATGTGTCTAAATACACAGATTTGGCACAAGATCCAAAAGTCCAAGCTATTTCTAGGGAGATATCGGAAGATCCCGAGAAAATGGCAGTTTTCGCAAAACTTTTGAATGTCATTGAATACGACAACGAGCTGGCAGAGAGAACCTTATCAGCTTTCATGGATTCTAATAAGGCAAAAGTCCTGCCGAAGGATTTCCGAAAGATCTTAAGAAAGTATAAGGACAATTCCGAAAATGTTGTCTATGTAATTCAAGGGCTGCTTCAGGACATTGGTATTGAGCTTTTGAAGGCTCATAAGCCTGGAACCATGCTTACACTACGGGAGACATGTCTCAGTCAATTCTTTGACCCCAGCGATATGAGGCTTGGAGTACCCATTTTTGACGAAAAAGATCAACCTTCGGCAACAATGTTGTACAAATTCGCAAGTTTTTATGCTATCCTGGATGGCATGTTTTTCTCCCAAGCAGAGAAGGACGCGATAGTAAACCAATTGTCAAACGTGCTGAATATGCACATCAAATGATCCTTGTAGGGGCACTTGCCGAATAATTACTGAGATTCGGCAGGGCTCCTGTTTTTTTTTATAAATAAAATTATTAGAGCTATTTTTCTTATTATAAATTATTTCAAATTTATTGTTCCATAATTTCAAATTTAATGATATTATTATTATACTGGAGGTTGATTATTTATATGATAGATTTAAAAGAAAATCCAGATTTCTTAAATTCATTTTTGGAATATTTAACTGGTATACTAAATAAATCACCAAATACAGTAAAAGAATATAACTATGATTTATCTCATTTCTTAAAATTTATTATGCACCATTATAAATTATCTGATGAAGAAGATATAAAAAAGATTGATATTCATAATATGTCTATAGATGTACTAAAGAAAATTACTTTAAATGACATACACTCATTTTTATATTACTTAACAGATACATTCCATAGTAAACCTGCTACTAGAGCAAGAAAAGCAGCAAGTATACGAGTATTTTTTGCTTATTTAACGCAAAAGGCTAAAATTTTAGATATAAATCCAGCACAAGGTTTAGAAACTCCAAAGATGGAAAAAAGGCTACCTAAATATTTAACCTTAGAACAGAGCGAAAAATTGCTGGAAGTAGCACATTCAACTTCAGATGAAAACATGGAAAGAGATTTTGCGATTATTACATTATTTTTAAACTGTGGTATGCGTTTATCAGAATTAGTTGGAATAAATATTAAAGACATAAATTTTTCAGATAAGAAACTTACTGTTATAGGAAAAGGAAATAAAGAAAGAACTATATATTTAAACGAATCCTGTATGAAAGCTATAGAAGATTATTTAAAAGTTAGACCACATGATGGAGTCAAATATAACTCAAGAGATGCATTGTTTTTAAGCAAACGAAAAGAACGCATAAGTAATAGAATGGTCCAAGAAATAGTAAAAAGAGAACTTGGAAAAGCTGGAATAGATATGAATAAATATTCTGTACATAAATTAAGACATACGGCAGCAACTTTAATGTACCAATATGGAAATACAGATATTAGAGCTTTACAAGTTTTGCTAGGACATGAAAGCATTTCTACAACAGAAATATATACTCATGTAGATAATGTACAAGTAAAAAATGCAGTCGAAAGTAACCCTCTAGCTAATAAGAAATTTTAGTATGTTAAAACTCCATAAAATTAATTTTAAGCAATTATTTATAATAAGTAATAAAAGAATACTACTTGGAATAACAAGTAGTATTCTTTATGAATTTTAAGCTTTATATTAATATGGGTTGTATTTGCTTTCCATCTAAAGCTTCTTCTAATGTAGGTATTGTATATTTTGCATCAAAGACAAGTGATTTTGGCTTTGTAATTGGATTATCTTGTCTAAATGGAACGAAGTAGAAATGTCTTCTATTTAATAACTTTCCTATGTTTTCAGCATTTCCAGCTAATGCATCATTTGTAGATATTGCTATAACAATTGGATTTTCATTTCTTAAATGAGATTTAGCAGCCATAATAGCAGGAGTATCTGTTATTCCATTAGCTAACTTTGCAATTGTATTTCCTGAGCAAGGTTCTATTAACATTATATCTGTTAATCCTTTTGAACCAATTGGTTCAGCACTTTGTATTGTATTAATTATCTTGTTTTCGGTTATACTTTCTATTTCATTTATAAAGTCTTGTGCTTTTCCAAATTTACTATCTAAATTATGTGCATTATATGACATAATAGGAATAATATTAGCTCCTTCTTTTTTTATATTTTTCATTTGTTCTAAAGTAGTTTTAAACATACAAAAAGAGCCGGTCAATATAAAACCTATGTTTTTATCTTTTAAATTCACAATAAAATCCTCCTATAAAAAGTACTTTACAATATTTTATGTAACATGTTGTCGAAAAGTACCATGATATAGAAGGATTATGTAGAATATTAAAATTTATAGTTATTATTTTGATTATCATTATAATTCTGATAATATTGCATATTATCAATATTTACAGTATTTAAAGTTTTTTTCTTTTTCTTTAAAAATAAACTTATTATAGCGACAATAAGAAGAATACTTCCTATAGACAGAACAACTATTAAAATAATTGTATTTGTATAAGAATAGTACTGACCACTAAAATTTTTTATTGTAAACGAATTTCTTATATTTTTATATTCTGTAGTATTAAAATAGTTTTTATCATATGTTGCAAATACTAGAGAATATGCTTTGTCTCCAGAAAATAAAAGAAACATTTCCGAATACAAATTTTTAATATATAATGTTGTTTGCCTACATTTTACAAAGTAACATTTGTAGTTATTATTAGATAATCCTGTAATTGCTTTTCGCTGAATAGTAAGATCTTGAAATTCTGATGAAAGTGATGTTTTCAATATTGATGCATAATTATCAAGTATATCATTAGTATATTCAATATTGCTTGCATCTTGGTCAAGTTGATCTATATTAACTCGTATTGCTACAAGTTCCTCTCCACTATCGGAATATTTCATCCAAGAATTATTTCCATCTCTTTTGTAACCTTCAGGTATATCAATTGAATAATTGTTATTAGAATAAGCATATACTCTTAAAGTATAAGAAATAAGTAATATGAGCATAAATGCTAGTGTAAACAGTATTTTAATTATAGTTTTCATTTGTTTCCCCTTTTAAATATATAAATGTTTACCATTTTCATATAGTCTATCAATATTAAAATATAAAATCAATATTTGTAAAGATATTTTATATAATATAAATTTACAAATATATTATATAAATATAAAGGACTGTATTACATAAACATTACAAGTTTATTACATTTGTAATGTTTGTTGAAAAGATAAAACAGATATTATACAATAAAATTATAATTTAAAGGATAAAGGGGAAAGTTATGAGAAAATTAGTCAAAATAAGTATTGCTATTATAATAGCCATTTTAATTGGAATGACAACAAATGTCTATGCTATTTCAGAAACAGCTAGACTAACAGAATATACAGAAGAATACAAAAAATATTTGGATTTGAGTGATGAGGAAAAGCAGAAAGTTTTAGAACCCAAACCATATAATGTAATTTACAATAATGACGACTCTAGAGTTAGTGGAATGCGTAATGTATTTGGAAGTATTCAATTATTAAGTAACTCTTTAGATGAATCATATAATCTTAGAGATTATATACCAAATAATGTTCAAGTTAGAGATCAAGCTAGTACTAATTTTTGCTGGGCTTATGCTACACTTGCTTCTTCTGAAAGTGCATTAGGCTTTTTAGATTATAAGAATGGTAGGCAAGGTACAGTTTATGATTATTCTGAAAGACATCTTGCATATGGAGCAAGAAGAAATGCATTTTTAAATAATCAAATAAACGAATATGGTGCAACAAAAGATATAACAAGCGGTGGAAACTTTTTTGATGCTCAAACATATTTATCTAATGGAATGGGTGCTATAGAAGAAGCTGAAATGCCTTTTGAAAACAATATGGATAATATTGATATTTCGGAGATTCAAAACAAAACTACTTCAACAACATTATATGATACTATTTGGTTTGAATCATTAGCAACTGCAGAAAAAACAGAAATAATGTCAAAAATGAAACAACATATTAGTACCTATGGTGGAATTTATGCAGGAGTTCATGGGGCTAGTTTATTTTCTGACGCATATAATAATACTACTGGGGCTATGTATTGTAATAGTTCAGAAACTTTTGCACCTGATCATGCAATTACTATCATTGGATGGGATGATAATTATAGTAAAGACAATTTTAACGAAACAATGCGACCTAATGATAATGGAGCATGGATTGTAAAAAATTCATGGGGCGAAAGAATTTCGTATGAGTTAACTGAAGTAAAAACGCAAATGTATGAAGCTAATAAAGATTATTTTAATTCAATTGGAGTAAATTCACCAGCAGATATTACAAATGAATTTATAGAAGAGTTTTATAAACCTATTTACGGTCAAGAGAAAGTTACGATTGATGATGAGAATATTGTAATAACAGTTGGAAATGATGGCTATATGTATATTTCATATGAAGATGCAAATATTTATAATTCCTTAAGTGCAGTACAAAAAATTTCAGCAACAAAAGATTATGATAATATTTATCAACATGATATATTAGGCTCAGGATATTCTATATATTTTACAGGGCAGGAAAAAATGTATATTGCTAATAAATTTAATAGAGAAGATGCAAATAAAACAGAATCATTAGATAAAATTAGTTTATTTACATTGCAAGAAATAGAATGTGAAGTATTTATAAATCCAAATAGTGATGACTTATCTGAAGTACAGAAAGTAGAATTAAAGTCTGGTGATAGTATTGTTCTAGAGCCTGGATATCACGTAATTGAATTAGAAAATCCTATCAACTTAACAGGAGATTCATTTGCTGTAGCTGCAAGTTTAGAAGGACAAGGACAAGTATATATTATGATAGAAAGCCCGAACTTTGATGAAAATGCGGAATATAATGCTAATGAAAGTTTCTATACAGATGAAAGTAGTTTTCTAGCTGGCAACTGGTATGATTGGAATACAACATTAAATGAATCATTACATGGAAATGTATCTTTAAAAGCATTTACCAAAAATGAAGCAGCTCCTGCAGAATTAGAAAAAATAGAAATAAGAACAGCTCCAAATAAAGTAAATTATATTGAAAGAGAAAGTTTCTCAAAAGAAGGAATGGAAGTTGTAGCTACTTATAGTGACTTATCTACAAAAACAATTTCTGATTATGAAATTTTGAATGGAGATAATTTGTATACTGGGCAAACATCAGTAACAG
>JAGHJM010000114.1 GCA_017886645.1 Clostridia bacterium | reverse complement strand
ATTCTTAATGTATATATTACTGTATATCCTGTTGCTACTTCTACTGGTTCTTTTGTATGTTCATATACATAGTTTCCATTTTCATCTATTGTAAATATTGGTACTCTATTTGTTATTTCTTGATCATTTACTCCTGTTATGAACTTTCTTAATGCTAAGTCAAAGATTTTTGGTATTAATTTTTCAAAGTCGTCATCATCTTCTTGTCCTGGAATATATTCATCTCCTGATTCTATATTCTCATCTTTATATCCTGGTAAGTCCTCATCTGATGGTAAGTCTACATTGTCTTCATCTGAATCTATGTCTTCTACCTCTTGTCCTTCTGAGTCACTTGATCCTGTTATTTCTGCTATGTTTGTTATTTTTTGTGTTATATCTATATCTTTTCTTACTCTACATCTTATTTGTACATCTATGTAGTCTAAGTTACTTCCATCAAATGCTTTTAGTAAGACTTTATCTGCTTCTGCCCTTCTATTTGCATATATTTCATTTTGGTTTTCTATATTTGCTGTATCTGGTGATGTTATGTCTGTTGTTACTGTTCTTCCATCTTCTCCTAATTCCCAGCCATATCTTATGTTTAACTCATCATCTGGTAGGTATTCTAGTTGTGGTGGTAAATGGTCTGTTATTTCTCTTACATATCCATCTATTTCTCCTTCATTATATACTCTTATTGTATATGTTACTATGTCTTCTAAATTTACTTCTACAGGTGTTTTTGTATGGTTATATATTGCTGTTGTTGTTTCTTCATTTTCATCTACTAATGGTCCTACATCTACTTCTGGCTCTCTTGTGTAACTTCCATCTGTTTCTTTCAATTCGTTTTCATTTACTGCTGTGATGAACTTTCTTAATGATAAGTCAAATTTTTCTTGTTTTGGTATTAATTTTTCAAAGTCGTCGTCATCTTCTTGTCCTGGGATATATTCATCTCCTGACTCTATGTCCTCATCTTTATATCCTGGTAGGTTCTCATCTGATGGTAAGTCTACATTATCTTCATCTGAATCTATATCTGGTACTTCTTCTCCTTCT
>JAGHJM010000091.1 GCA_017886645.1 Clostridia bacterium | reverse complement strand
TTTGCAACTTCTAAAATAACTTTTTTAGCATTTCGCATGGCTTCTGCTTGCTCATGCTTATGTTCAAATAAATAAGCTTGAACATCCATAGGTCCAATTGAAATTGGCTCTTTATCATTTAATAAATAATGTTCTGGTTTGTATGTTCCAACAAATTCTTTTACTTTGTCATCTTCGATTAATTCTATATTTTCTATAGAATGTGATGTAATAAATCCATCTTGACATACCATAAGTGGTAATAAAACATCTTTATTTTCTGCTATTCTATGAGCCATAATTAAGTTATCGTAGGCTTCTTGGTTTGTTTCAGAAAATAACATAATCCAACCACTATCACGAACACCCATTGCATCTGAATGATCACAGTGAATATTTAAAGGTCCTGATACTGCACGGTTAACTAAAGACATAACTATTGGAAGTCTTAAGCTAGAAGCAATATAAATCATTTCCCACATATAAGAAAGACCATTTGCAGATGTAGCAGTCATAGCTCTTGCTCCTGCAGCTTCTGCACCAACACAAGCACTCATTGCACTATGTTCACTTTCTACTGCAACAAATTCTGTATCAACAGTTCCGTTACTAACGAAAGTAGAAAAGTATTGAGGTATTTCTGTTGATGGTGTTATAGGAAATGCTGCTACAACATCTGGATTTATTTGTTTCATAGCTGTTGCTGCTGCTTCATTTCCACTTAAACGTTCTCTAATTCCCATTATTCTTCACCCTCCTCTACCATTGTTATTGCACCAAATGGACATACTTTTGCACATATGCCACATCCTTTACAATAATCTAAATCAAATTCTCCTCTTTTGCCTTCCTTATTTACAGGAATAGCATCTTCTGGACAAACTGGAAAACATAAGCCACATTGTGTACACTTTTCTGGAATATATTTAGGACAAATGCTTCTCCAATCGCCAGTTTTAAAATCTCTAGCATTGCCAGATTCGTAAATATTTCCACCTATAGCCATTTTATTACCTCCTTAATTTAAGCTAATTTATTAACTTCCTTTAAAGAAACTCTTAAAGCTTGCATATTTCCTTCTATAACTTCAGGTTTTTTAGCAAATTTGTGTTTGATAGAACCTTCCATATCTGCTAAAAATTCATCTTCATTCATAATTCCAGAAACTTTAACAATTGCAGCTAACATTGGAGTATTAGGAAAATATTTTCCTAAAGTTTCCATTGATACTTTTCTTGCATCAATTGTATAAATGCTACCAGAATATCCATGAAGTACTTTCTTTAGGTATTCAACATCTTTTGTAGTATTAATAACTATTGCACCTGTTGGTTTAAGCCCAGCAGTTACGTCAACAGATTCTAATAAAGTATCATCAACAACAACAACATAATCAGGATCATAAATGTTGCTATGTATTCTAATTGGAGTATCGCTTATACGATTATATGCAGTTATTGGTGCACCCATTCTTTCTGGACCATATTCTGGAAAACCTTGAATATATTTACCAGTGTTGAATGCAGCGTCTGCTAAAAGTAAAGATGCTGTTTTTGCACCTTGGCCACCTCTACCATGCCATCTAATTTCAATCATATTATCCATTGCCTATTTTACCTCCTTAAATTAAAAGCTATTTTATTAATGCTTTTCACAAGAAAGTATATTATTAAATTAGCTTAATGTCAAGGTGCATAACTGACGGATAAGTACAAAAATACTATTAAAATGAACATATTTAGGAAAATTTATACAATAATAATTTTTGTACTTTTATATGGACAAAAAAATAAATAAAAAGTATAATATTAAATGAGATGAAAGAAGATAATATAATTGAGATTGCTAAAAAAATAGAAAATATTGGAGGAAAATTATACCTAGTTGGCGGAGCGATAAGAGATAAATATTTAAAAAGAAAAGTAACAGACGAAGATTACTGTGTAACTGGGATTAATCAAGCTGATTTTGAAAAGCTATTTCCGAAAGCAATTATTAGAGGTAAAGATTTTCCTGTATATGACATTCAAGGAAAAGAAATTGCTTTAGCAAGGGAAGAAAGAAAATTAGATAAAGGACATAAAAGTTTTATAATTAACACAAATAAAAATATAACTATAGAGCAAGATTTAGCAAGAAGAGATATAACAATAAATTCTATTGCCCAAGAGGTTTTAACTGAAAAAATTATAGATCCTTTTAATGGAATAGAAGATATAAAAAATAAAACTATAAGAAAGACCACAGAAGCATTTAGAGAAGACCCACTAAGAGCATATAGAGTTGCAAGATTTGCTGCTACATTAGAATTTAAAGTAGAAAAAAATACAATAGAAAGTATGTATGAACTAAAAGAAGAACTAAATACATTGTCTGGAGAAAGAGTATTTGATGAATTTAGAAAAGCACTTTTAAGTAATAAACCATCAATATTTTTTGAAGTTTTAAAAGAGGCAAATATATTAGATGTACATTTTAGGGAGATATATAATCTAATAGGTAAGACTCAGCCAGAAAAATATCATCCAGAAGGTGATAGTTTTAATCATACAATGATAGTGTTAGATAATAGTAGTAAACTAACAAATAATTTAGAAGTAAAGTTTAGTTGTTTAGTACATGATTTAGGCAAAGAAACAACACCAAAAGAAATACTACCTCACCATTATGGACACGAAGAAAGAGGTATAGAACTAGTACAAAGTTTAGGAAAAAGAATAAAAATCCCCAATAATTGGATAAAATGTGGAAAAGCAGCTTGCAAATTCCATATGAAAGGGGGAATATTTGAACAAATGACAACAAAAAAACAAGTAGACTTTATAGAAAATGTAAGTAAAACAATACTTGGTTTAGAAGGAATGAAAATAATTGTTATGTGCGATAAATCAAGAAATGGTGAATTCGTAGAAGTGAACTTTGATAAAATAGGAAAAGAAGTACTAAAAAAAGTAACAGGGAAAGATATAATAAAAAAATATAACATAACAAATGGTAAAGAAATTAAAAATAGGTTAAGACAAGAGAGAATAAAATTGCTAAACGATATGAAAAAACAAAAATAGGAGGAAGCAAATGAAAAATTTGTTAAGAAATGAAAAAGGTTCCATGACTGTTTTAGTAACTGTAGTTATACTAAGTTTTGTAATTATATTACTAAGCGTATTTGCAATAGCTAATAGCATTAGGAAAAACCAACTAAGAACAGAGCTAAAAATAAAAGAAGTTTATGAGCAAGATGTTATATTAAGTGATACAATTAAAGCAGATGGATCATATAATGAGGAAAAAGGAGTAAATACACCTAATTTAGGAGAGGGTATGATTCCTATAAAATGGGATGAAAACTTAAATAGTGGTAACGGAAATTGGGTAATAACAACTGTAGAAGATTCTGAATGGTATGATTATAATGAAAAACAATGGGCAAATGTAATGTTAAGTGATGGAACATATGCTACAAAAGATTTAATTGAATCTGGTGAAGCTTCTGGGAAACAGGAGGCAATTTCTGGAACAGAAGTAAGTCAATCAGATTTAGGTAGTATGTTTGTGTGGATACCAAGATTTGCATATTCAATAACAAATGGATATCATAAAAGTGGAGCAGACTTAAATAAAGCTGTACCAAGCCAAGGAGCAGGAACGATAGAAGTAGAATTTATGAGAGGGCTTGCAAATGAGACTTCTACTGGAAGAAGAGAATTTGATAATGCAACTGGAGAAGGTAACTGGAATATACATCCAGCATTTGAATATGGAGAAACTATAGCTGGGATATGGGTAGCAAAATTTGAGGCAAGCCATTCAGATGCACAAGCAGGAATTATGGGAAGCAGTCAAACTATAAAAATAGTACCAAGCGTCTCAAGTTGGAAGAATTTATCTGTGGGAACAGCATATAGTAATTGTATAAATTATAATAAAGCTCTAAATAGTCACTTAATAAAAAACAGTGAATGGGGAGCAATAGCATATTTAAGTAAAAGCAAATATGGAAAAGAGACAGAAGAAATATATATAAATAATTCTAGCAGAGGAATAACTGGAGCGTCAGGGAGTAGTTCAGTAGCAAATACAAATGTAAGTGTAAATGAAGATTATACAAGCTTTCAAGGAGTAAAAGCAAGTACAACGGGAAACGTATATGGAATATATGACATGAATGGTGGAGCTTGGGAATATGTAGCTGCATATTTGGGAGACAATAGTCTTACATTGAATGCAGCAGGAGACATGCTTACATCTAGTGATGTAAGGACTAAAGAAATATATGTTTCTGTAGGAAGTGCTAGAGAGGAAGAGTACGAAGCTAATAATGAAAAATATGGAGATGCGATATATGAAATATCAAAAGTTGCAAATGCAAAAAATGGATCATGGTATTCTGATTATTCAACATTTGTCAATAGAGGAGCATCGATATTTTTAAGAGGAGGCATGTACAGTGATGGACAAAATGCTGGAATATTTGCCTTTAATAGTTACGTTATAGGGTTACTACAAACAAATAATTCATTTAGACCAGTTTTAATAAAAATGTAAAAAATAAGACCTATTTAGTGAGAATGTTAAAAGTTATAGCTAAATAGGTTTATTTCTATTGCTAGATTTTTTAATTTAAAATAAATTTTACATATTTATATGTAAACATTGATTTTTTGTGAATTTTCATATATAATATAGGCATTGAAAATATGCATTTTTATTGAATAAAAGCACCATACTTATACAAAAGAGGGAACAATATTAAGAAGACAAAAATAAGGAGGAAAAAAGATGGGAGAAGTTATTGTTATCACATCTGGCAAAGGTGGAGTAGGTAAAACAACAACAACAGCAAATCTCGGTGCAGCATTAGCTTTAAAAGGAAAAAAAGTAGCTCTAGTAGATACAGATATAGGACTAAGAAATTTAGATGTAGTTATGGGGCTAGAAAATAGAATTGTTTACGATATAGTAGATGTAGTAGAAGAAAAATGCAAACTTAGACAAGCCTTAATAAAGGACAAGCGTTTTAATGAGTTATATTTACTTCCAGCAGCCCAAACAAGAGATAAAAGTGCAGTAAATGAAGAACAAATGAAGGACTTAACAGGAAAACTTAAAGAAGAGTTTGATTACATATTAATAGATTGTCCTGCAGGTATTGTACAAGGTTTTAAAAATGATATTGCTGGAGCAGATAGAGAAATTTTAGTAACAACAGCAGTAATATCTTCTATAAGAGATGCAGATAG
>JAGHJM010000090.1 GCA_017886645.1 Clostridia bacterium | reverse complement strand
GTATAGCTCATGCTAATACAGATGACTTAAGAAACGATTTTATAAAAACATCAAGAGAAGGGTTTAATCATGCAAATGATATAAGTGCATATTCATTAGTTGCAGTTTCAAGAATAGCAAAGGAATTAGAACTTTTAAATGATAATGCAAGTATTGTAGCTTTAACATATTTTGGTTCAGAAAAAGTTATAGAAGGTTATAACATTATGGGAGTTGCTAAAGCTGCATTAGAAACAAGTATACGTTATTTAGCAAAAGATTTAGGTAAAGATAAAATGCGTATTAATGCAATTTCTGCAGGTCCAATAAAGACATTGTCTGCAAAAGGAATTAAAGATTTTGGTTCAATTCTTGATGTTGTTGAACAAAGAGCACCATTACACCAAAATGTTACAACTAGACAAGTAGGAGATGCAGCTACATTTTTATTTAGTGATATGTCTTCCGCTATAACAGGAGAAATAATTCATGTTGATAATGGATTTTCAACAGTAGGAGTATAATTGAATATAAAAAATAAAAATATGCTTTAAATAAGCATATTTTTATTTTTTATATATTGCCTTTTATCCATTCTATAATGAAAGATACAATATATGCAATTTTTTCTTAATTTAAAACTAATTTTAAAATCCGAATAATTTAATTGATTCAGTTTCTTGTTTAAAATTATTTTATTATTCTTGCATATAACTTTAATATAAATTAGTAAAATTAATGTATAAAACAAGTAATTTAGAAAAAAATATATAAAAATATAAAAACCTATTGCAAAATCCAAAATTATAATATATTATAATGATAATCATTATCAATAAGGAGAAAAGAGATGAAAAAATATAGTAGGCAAAGAGAATTAATATTAAACTCGCTAAAAACTAGAACAGATCACCCAACAGCAGAAAAGCTATATTTAGACTTAAAAAATGAAATGCCAGAATTAGGTATAGCCACAGTCTATAGAAACTTATCAGAACTATGTGACGAAGGTCATATTATAAGAATAAAAACATCTATTGGAGCAGATAGGTTTGACGGAAATACTATGCCACATATTCACTTCAAGTGCAAAGATTGTGGAGAAATTAGCGATATATATTTATTTGAAATGCAAATGAAAAAACTAGATAATGATTTGAAAAATTTTGCAAAAGGAATAGATGCAGAAGCATCTGGTTCTAATATTACAATAACAGGATTGTGTAGAAAATGTAAATTAAATAAGAAAGGAGAAAAGATAGTATGAAAAAATGGAGATGCAAAGTATGTGGATATGAAGTAGTAGCTGAAAATCCACCAGAAATATGCCCTGTATGTGGGGTACCAGCAGATGAATTTGAAGAAGTACCAATGGATTAATTATATAAAAAAATGAAAATATTAAAAAATATAAAATAAATGGAGGAATAAAATATGAAAGCTTATGTATGTAAAGTATGTGGATATATTCACTTTGGAGAAGAGGCACCAGAAAAATGCCCTCAATGTGGAGCTCCAAAGGAGCAATTTGAATTAAAAGAAGTAAATGTAGATGAAACATCATCAACAACAGAAAATAAAAAAGTTTATGCAGATGAACATGTTATAGGAGTTGCACAAGGACTAGATGAAGAAGTTGTTAAAGGTTTAAGAGATAACTTCATGGGAGAATCTACAGAAGTTGGAATGTATTTAGCAATGAGCCGTCAAGCAGAAAGAGATGGATACCCAGAAATAGCAGAAGCATTTAAAAGATATGCTTTTGAAGAAGCAGAACATGCAGCTAAGTTTGCTGAATTATTAGGAGAGCTTGTATATCCAGATACAAAGAAAAATTTAATGTTAAGAGCAGCAGCAGAACAAGGAGCTTGTGAAGGAAAGAAAAAATTAGCAACAAGAGCAAAAGAATTAAATTATGATGCTATACATGATACAGTACATGAAATGTGCAAAGATGAGGCAAGACATGGAAGAGGATTTGACGGATTATTAAAAAGATATTTCGGAATGTAATTAATAATATAATAAGGGTTTAAAGTTTATTAGAATGCTAACAATGTTAAAGACATTTTAATATAACTTTAACCTTTTTTTATTTAAATTTTTAATTGACAAGTCTAATTCTAAAACATATAATCAAGTAAGAAGGAGGGAGAAGATGAAAGAAGAAGCTGTAAAATTATTGAAAAATAAAGATTATATGGACTTATATACTATTTCTATAGGAAAAGTAATGGCTCAACAATTAAGATTTATAGATTATCTGGGTGAGTTCTCAAAATGGAATTGTGATTTTACTAAAGGGGAAATAATACTAGATGATGAACCATTTGATGCACAGTTTATAGGTTCTTCCTCAATACATGACAACAGCTGGTTTTCGGCAGAAGTAGAATCTGTTATACCAGATGAATATGTAGAATTAATTATGCAAACACGCAATAGGTTAAGAAAATTAGGATTAGAAGATTTTTACTATGAAAAAATAGAGTTAGATGACTATATTACAGCAGATAGTTTAGCAGTAATATATACAGCATTTGCACCAGAAAATGTTTGCTATTTTAAAGGAAGCTCAGACGATGGATTAACACTTTATGCATATATAAAACAGTTACCAGAAACAATATATGAAAAGATAGGTTCTAATGAATTTATATCTGTAGTGATGCGAATTATAGAGAATTTTTCACTTAATCATAGATTACTTATAGAAAGCTTTCTTATAAATAATGATTGCGAATTAACTAGAGATGGAGATACAACTATTGGAGCATTTGGAGGAGATTCAAATATCAAGTTTGAATTTGATGAATATGGCAGATTATTAAAGTATAGTGGAACTTTAAATTAATTATTTATATAAAACAAAGAAAAAGAGTCATCTTAAATACATAAATTTCTAAAAAGTGTTGCAATTCCAACACTTTTTATGTTATAATTATATACGTTGAAAAATACACACATATAGTTAGCATAAAATAGTGCTTACAAAAGTAAGTTGGTTTATGTGAATAAAGCTATATGGAGGAAATAACTAAAAGGAGGAATAAAAAATGTCAGTAGTTGCAATGAAACAATTACTAGAAGCTGGTGTTCATTTCGGACATCAAACTAGAAGATGGAACCCTAAAATGGCAGAATATATATTCCAAGCTAGAAATGGTATCCATATTATTGACTTACAAAAGTCATCAAAAAAATTAGATGAGGCTTATGAATTCTTAAAGAATCAAGCTGAAGAAGGAAAAACAGTTCTATTTGTAGGAACTAAAAAACAAGCACAAGAATGTGCTAAAGAAGCAGCAGAAAAATGCGGTATGTACTATGTAAATCAAAGATGGTTAGGAGGAACTTTAACAAACTTCAAAACCATAAGAAACAGAATTAAAAGACTAGCAGAAATTGAAAAGATGCAAGAAGATGGAACATTTGAAGTTCTACCAAAGAAAGAAGTTATACTTTTAAAGAAAGAAATGGAAAAACTAGAAAAAAATCTTGGTGGAATAAAAGAAATGAAAGAATTACCAGGAGTTATGTTTATAGTAGATCCTAACAAAGAAAGAATTGCTATATTAGAAGCTAGAAAATTAGGAATACCTGTTATAGGATTAGTAGATACAAACTGTAACCCAGAAGATGTAGATTATCCAATTCCAGGAAATGATGATGCTATTCGTGCAGTAAAATTAATTATGGATGTAATGGCAAATGCAGTTATAGAAGGAAGACAAGGAGAATCTATGGAAATGGATGTACAAGAAGAACAACAAGTAGAAGAAACAGCTCCAGAAAGTATAGAAGAAGTTGTTGCAGAAGAAGATACAAATTCTGAAGATGCAAAATAATAAACGACTAAAAGCCCAATGTTATTAAAGTTAATAAAAACTTATAGGAGGTTTTATAATGATTACAGCAAATCAAGTTAAAGAGTTAAGAGAAAAAACTGGTGCAGGAATGATGGACTGCAAAAAAGTTTTAACAGAAACAAATGGAGATGAAGAAAAAGCAATTGAATTATTACGTGAAAGAGGAATTGCTAAAGC
>JAGHJM010000089.1 GCA_017886645.1 Clostridia bacterium | reverse complement strand
TGTAATAAGCTCTCCATATAATTTATATTTCTCAGCTTCTTTACATTCCTGTAATTTGCTATTAATGGTGTCTAACTTATTATTAAGTTTATGCAATTTATTTAAAATCAAATTCAAAAGATTATCTCTGTAATTTGTAAAAATAGCCTTAGTTTCTTTATTGGTATAATAATCGTCTAAAAAGAAATTGATTTGTAATCTATTTGTTTTGAAGTCTGTATTGTTACTATTGACTTCACTTGTATTAACTTCATTATTAGCCATTTCAAGACTATTTATATCGTTTTTACTTTTAGTTGATACTTCAGCATCAATATAAATCTTTTTAAAATCGTCTTCTTGATAGTCTTTTGCAATTTTTAAACAGTAATCTTTGCCATACTCAATACAAATAGTATTATCTGTATTATTAATAATGCTCATAATATATTCGAATAGAGAATTGCTTGACTCTTTGCTACAAGAATCTGGTATACTTAAAATTTCTTCAAAAGCTAAAATAGAAGATGTACTTATTCCAGTAAATGTATTAGGAATAATTTTAAATAACTTGTCAGTTTCTAGTCTTTTCGAATTGTTTTCTAAAACTGTGAAAAACTCGTCGCAATCTTTAATCTCGAATATATCTATCTTATCAGAGTTTGGTAACTTAAAAACCACACCTGGATATACATTTCTATGTGAACCAGAATTAATGTAAAAATGCTTTAAAGAATCCAATATTATATTTTCATTATCAACCAAAGTTACATTGCTGTATTTTCCCATTAACTCAATAATTAGCCTTTTATTAGAAAAATCCTTTGATTTATTGTATCCTTCAAAATCTATAAAAATAATTCTTTCTAGGTTATTAGTATATATATTAGTTATATGTGTTCCGATTAAATATTTTCTGAGAGTCATACAAAAATTGGGAGCTTGAGAAGGGTTGGGCTTAGCATTTGTAGTTAAATTAGCTCTATAATAATGTGAATTAACTACTAAATCTAAAGCATATTTTATACCTTCTGAATATATACTTAAAACAATTTCCTCTGAATTTGGTTCATATATTTTATCAACTTTACCGTCTATTAATTTGCTTTTTAACTCTTGAACAACTGAATAATTTACTAAACCATCATAAGCCATTTAAAATTCCTCCTGTACTAATATATTGCTACAATCCACAGCCTTATTTTATAGTAAACATACATTGTTTGCTTTTTATTTAAACGGCCGTAAATTGTAACAATATATTAGCACAAATTAAAGAAAATATCAATTTTCTATTGACTAAAAAAGTCAGCTGGCTTATAATAACAGCATAGGAAACTTCAGGAGGTATTCTTTATACAAATGGAAAATGCAAATGTTTTATACTCAGAAAATAAAGATTATGACAACATAAAAGATGAAGATTTAGTAGAAATTATTAGGTCTGGAGATAAATTAGCTTTTGACTATTTAATAAATAGATATAAAGAACTTGTAAACATCAAAGTTAGTAAATACTTTATAATTGGAGCAGAAAGAGATGACATTGTTCAAGAAGGATTAATTGGTTTATTTAAAGCAATAAAAAGCTATAAACCGGAAATGAAAAGTTCTTTCAAAAGTTTTGCTAATATGTGCATAGAAAGACAACTGATTACAGCAATTAAATCGTCAAACAGGCAAAAACATTTACCTCTAAATTCATATTTATCATTAAACATTTCTGCGTATAATGAAGAAGAAAGCGATAGCGATACAGCTTTGATAGATGTATTTGATTCCGCTTTAGTAGAAGATCCATTAGATACAATAACGAAAAAAGAATACTATAAAAAAGTAGAAGACACCATTGATAAGTCACTTAGTGATTTTGAAAAGAAAGTGCTAAGCAAATACATAAATGGTAAAAGCTATACAGAAATAGCAGAAGATTTACAAACTCCTGTAAAGTCAATAGATAATGCTATACAGCGTATACGTAAAAAAGCTGTAAAAGGATTAGATAAAGATTAGAAATTTTGCTAAAAATAGCATTTTACCTAATATGAAACTTCTATTTATATATTACAGCAATAGTTGAAATCGCCATTGTTTTTTAGTTTTTCTCATTACAGTGTAAAACTCAAATTATTAATATAGGCGATTTCAATACTTTGTTTAGAAAAGGGCAGATGCTTCTATAGCTCAGTAGGTAGAGCACAGCCATGGTAAGGCTGGGGTCGACGGTTCGATTCCGTCTGGAAGCTCCAAAAATCCTTAGAAGGAGAAAATTTTAAAAGTGGGAAAGTTTAAAGATTCAATGAAAAAAAATATTAAGGATGAAACAGCAGCTTTTATTATATTAGTATGTATGGTCATTACATTTTCATTAGCAATAGGAACTTGCGAGTACATACGTTATACTAGATTAGCTGCTGTAAATAGTAATGTGAATTCTCAATTTATAAACAGAGGTGATTCTGCTACTAAAGAGGAATTTGCTACAATAGATAATGTTACTTCTCAAGAAGATTTAGCAAATCTGGAAAAAGAACAAGAAGATAAAAAAGACGGGAAAGAAAACAATAAAAATGACAATAAGACAGAAAATAAAGCTGAGCAATCGTATACAAAAAAGTATTACATTAAAGTAAATTATGGAGCACAAGTTGTAAATATATATACAAAAGATGAAAATGGAGATTACACAGTTCCAGTAAAAGCAATGGTTTGCTCAACCGGTACACATACACCAACGTCTGGTACATATACGATAGGATATAGATGGGAATGGCTTAGGATGATTGGTGATGTATTTGGACACTATGTAACTCAAATAGATGGAAATATATTATTTCATTCAGTTCCATATATTACTCAGGGAGATTTATCTTCTCTAGAATACTGGGAATATGACAAGCTAGGAACAAAAGCGTCTTTAGGGTGTGTTAGATTGACTTCGAAAGATGCTTTGTGGATATATAATAATGTTGGAGCAGGAACAATAGTAGAGTTCTATTCTAGTTCAAATCCAGGACCGCTTGGAAAGCCATCAGCACGAAAAATTTCAAGTGCACCTGAAAATGTAAGAGGATGGGATCCAACTGATTCTAATAAAAATAATCCTTGGCCAAAATATTTAAAACAGTTAGAAGAAGAGGAAAGTAAAGAAGAAAACAATAATACAATGGATACAAATACTGCTGTTGACGGAGGTAACAACACAACAGACACAAACACTACTGTTGATGG
>JAGHJM010000088.1 GCA_017886645.1 Clostridia bacterium | reverse complement strand
TAAAACTATTTGTAAAGCTTTATGTAGCAAATGTGTAGCAGTATGATATTTAGTAGTTTGCTCGTTTTGCTCAGCAAGTCCTCCTTTAAATTTTTGCTCACTTCCCATTCTAGATTTTTCTTGATGTTCTTTAAATAATTTATCAAATTCTGTCATGTCTACTTTAAAACCTTGTTCTTCTGCCAAATCTGATGTAATCTCTGGTGGAAATCCATATGTCTCATAAAGTTTAAATATAGTTTGTCCATCAATTACATTTTTATTAGCGTTTTTCAACTTTAAAGCAACTTTTTCAAATTCTTTTTCTCCATGAGATAAAGTTTTAATAAATTTATCTTTTTCATCTATAATAACTTGTTTTATTATCTCCTTATTTTCTATAAGCTCTGGATACATTTCTTTTAATGTTTCTATATTTAAATCAATTAAATTTCCAAGTTCATCTAAATTTATTTGCAATTTATTTAAGTGTCTTGTCATTCTTCTAATTAGTCTTCTAAGAATATATCCTCTATCAATATTGCTTGGTCTTCCTCCATCTGAAATAATCATTATACTTGCGCGCAAATGTTCTGCAATAATTCTTCTACTTTTTATATCATCAACTTTTTGTAAATTTTCTAGTTCTTCCATTACAGGTGCAAATAATTCTGTGTCAAATGGTGTTGACTTTCCTTGTAGTAAGAAAGTTATTCTCTCTAATCCCATCCCTGTATCTACATTTTGTTGTTTTAATTTAGAATATTTTCCATCTTTTGATTTATAATATTCCATAAAAACATTGTTCCAAATTTCAACATATTTTCCACAGCCACATGAAGGTTGACAATTATTAGAACATGGTTCTTTTCCTGTATCATAAAACATTTCTGTATCTAGTCCACAAGGTCCATCTTCTGCTGCAAGCCACCAATTGTCGTCTTTTCCATAAAAATAAATTCTTTCTTCTGGAATTCCTGCTTTTCTCCAACATTCAGCTGTTACTTCATCTCTTTGAGCATCTTCGTCTCCTGCAAAACAAGTTACAGAAATTTTTTCTGCTGGTATTCCAAGTTCTTTAGTTAGAAATTCAAAACTCATCTTTACAGATTCTTCTTTAAAGTAATCTCCTAAAGACCAGTTTCCAAGCATTTCGAAATATGTTAAATGTCTATTATCTCCAACTTCATCTATATCATTTGTACGTACACACTTTTGATAATCAGTAAGTCTTGTTCCTGCTGGATGTTTCTCCCCTAAAAGATATGGTACTAATGGTTGCATTCCGGCTGTAGTAAATAGTACTGATGGATCATTTTCCGGTATTAGTGGAGCACTTGGTATAATGCTATGTCCATGTTCCTTAAAAAAATTCAAATATTTATTTCTAATCTCAATTGCTTTCATTTTAGCACTTCCTATCTTGTAATTATTAATAACTATGTAAAATTATATAATATATATGTCTAGAAATCAAGGTTATAAAGACTAATTTATATTTTTTTCCAATAATAGTTAATGTAAGAATATAACCACGGAAAATTCTCCGTGGTTTATTATTTTATTACTTATATTGTCATTTGCACAAATGCTTAGATTTTGTACACTTTTTATAGAAATATGTTTTGATACCAAACATTTATATGAATAATATAAACTAATTTGTAATTAATACTGGACGGAATGAAACATAGCTATCTGTACTACCAGTCTCTGTACCAAAACTAAATACTCCGGCAAGAAGTAGTAATGCTATGGCTTCCTCCTCTAATAAAGAAAGGACTTCCTGTATATGGATAACTAGAATTATCTGCGTACCATGCACCACTATTACTACTAAATTCACCTGATGTTTCGTATAATGCATCTCCATACTTTCCTGAGTTTTCATTATAATTATTTTCTGCACTATCTCTGCTTGATGCATATACATTCTTTGTTTTTGTATCTGTAGTACTATATAAACTATTTCCATTATTTTTTAAACTAGGTGTTCCATTGTCTACATATGCTGCTACAAGTTCCCATGCTCCACCACTCATATCATATATTCCATATACTGTTCCTGTTGTGCTTGCTTCTACTCCTTGACTGCTTGCATAATTTGTATCTGTTCCTTCATCTGTACCTGCACTAGCGCTATTTCCTGCTGCTCCTGTTATAAAACTACTGCTATTATTTTTCCACACTTCTTCTGTTTCTTTTCCATATTTACTTTTACTTAAGTATGCTACAGCTCCCCATTCATCATTTTTCATTAAATGGCTATTTAGGTTTCCGTTATAATTTAAGCAATTTGTGTACGCAGTATCCATCTTTATCTTTCTCCAACTTTGTACTCCTGGTTGTACTTTTATTGTCTCACTACTTCCTGGGGCTTGTGCTGTTGCATCACTTCTACTTGCTTCGAATTTAGCTACCCATATTCCACTTACTGTTCCGCCATATTCAAATGCTGGATGAATATTCCAATTGTTTGCTCCACTTTCATTTTGGAAAACAGTTCTTCCTCTACTACTTTCATTTCTTGTTCCCTTCATAAATTCTATTTCTATAGTTCCTGCACTACTGCTATGGTATCCGCTTGTTATACAATATGCATATCTTGGAATCCATACCCACATACTTCCGTCTTCTGTTTTTGCATTAGCCCATCTTTTGGTATCATTGGTTGTTCCATATTCATACCATTCTTCGTCATCTCCAGTAGTTTCTATCCATTCTCCTTTTTCACTATCCCATTTTATTGGTATTAGCTGACCATTTTCTATATCTGGCGTATTTACTTCTTTTATTTCACTATAGCTTCCATCACTTGGCAATTTATCTGTTCCTTCTGGTATATCCGTGTTTCCTCCTTGCGAATTACTTATCATCTCTCCTATATAGTCATCTGCTTCACTTAATTTTTCTTGTTCCTCTAATGCAGCTGATTCAGTTCTATCAGAAGACTCTCTAGCTTTAGCAATTATTCCATGATCACTAAATATTAAATTTATAACTACTCCTATTAGTATCAATAACACTATAATAGTTACAACTAATGCTATTAATGTTATTCCACTCTCACTATATTTTTTTGTTTTTTTACTTTGATATTTTAACATTTTATTCTTTATATTTAAATTTGTTATCATACGCTTTTCCCCTTCTTTCTCTTTCGTTACTACACATGTCCTATAAAATAACTATAGCATTTTTAATTTTAAGAGTCAAACATTTTCTATATTTTACTATTTTTTTCTATACTACTAGTGTTCCGATTAATTCAAGTCCATCTACCCTTAAAATTTTTACTTTTAAAATTTCATTTTCCAATTTTAGTTGTTTATTACTATCTACTTTTTTTACTTTAACTAATCTATAGTTTGTAGTATGTCCTTTCACATATTTTCCTTCTTGCTCTTCACAAAGTACACTAAGCTCTTTTCCTATACAAGCTTCATTAAATTCTTTTTCATATTTATCAGAAAGTTCTAATAATTTATTACTTCTTTCTTCTTTTATATTTCCATCTATTTGATTTTCCATAACTGCTGCTTTAGTTCCCTGTCTTGGTGAATATTTAAATACATGTATTTTATACAATTTTATTCTTTTTAATAACTCATAAGTCTGTTTAAACTCCTCATCTGTTTCTCCTGGAAATCCTACAATTATGTCTGCTGTTAATGCAACATTTGGAAAATATCTTCTTATTCTTTCTGCCGCTTCTTCAATCTCATTTGCAGTATATTTCCTGTTCATTCTTTTTAAAGTATCTGTACAGCCACTTTGTAAGGATAAATGAAAATGGTCACATACTTTTTCTAGCTTGCTTAACCTTTCTACAAAATCATCTGTAATAATAGTTGGCTCTAATGAACCTAATCTAATCCTTTTTATTTTAGGGATTTTGTTTATATCTTCTAGTAAGTCTATAAGCCTGTAGTCTTTTAATTTTTCTTTATTTTTTCTTTCTAATATTCTACAATCTTCCGTCTTTCGTTCTTCATCTACTTTACCATTTTCAATAGTTTTTTGGTAATTTTCATTTAAGTTCTTTTTTTTATCTATGTATTCATTTTCGTTTTTGGTTTGTTCCATGTCTCTGTAAGCGAAGTCTGTACCATAAGCTGTTAAATTTATGCCAGTTAAAACAACCTCTTTTATACCATTTTCCGAAATTTTTCCTATTTCCTTAATTATATGCTCTGGAATTCTACTTCTAACTCTGCCTCTTGCATATGGAATAATACAATATGTACAAAATTGATTGCAACCATCTTCTACTTTTATTACTGCCCTATTTCTTTCGGTATGTGTAATTATACCAAATTCCTCGTAATTGTCTTTTGGTGTCATCTCAGAAACAGAAACTATTTTTTCTTTTTCTATTAAATATTCTTGTGCATACTTAACTATATCTCTTTTCTCCTTAGTTCCAAGAATTAAGTCTATATCCTCTATTTCTTCAAGTTTTTCTTTAGCAACTTGCACGTAACAACCAACAGCTACCAATATTGCATCTTTGTTTTGTTGCTTAACTCGTCTTATCATCTGCCTAGACTTCTTATCTGCAATATTTGTAACTGTACATGTATTTATTACATATATATCTGCATTATTCTCAAAATCTACAACTTCATATCCTGCTTCTATAAATTTTTGCATCATTGCATTTGTTTCATATTGATTTGTTTTACATCCGCAAAGTGCAAAAAGCTACTTTTCTTTTTTCCATGATAAATCTCCTTAAAATAACACTATTTCTTATTTTAGCATATTTTAAGTAATAATTCAAATATTTAGTTTAGCTATAATTTTGGATATTTAAATTAGATAAAAAAATTACAATTGATTAAAAAAATCTTCTAGACTAATCTCTGCTTGTTCTAAAATGCTTTTGAAAGTTCCTCTTGCTACCTCAGCATACAGTAATAGGTTCTTCGTTTTCATAATATAATTATAGCTCTTCTTTTAATTTTTCTTCTATTGTTTTACCTTGAGCAACCATGTTATTTTCGACATATTTGCTACATACTGTTTTTCTTCTTTTTATATAATTACATTTTATAATTTTATATCTGTTACATTTTTTCTTTCATTCTTATAATATAAAACATTTTTTTATAAAAATATAGTCTTATGGCAAAATTATTTATTTTAATAATAGTAAAGCGCAGTACGAATAAACCATACCGCGCTTTTTCGAGGAAATCAATAAAAGGCTACTGCATAAGCAGCACCTATGGCCCCCCAAATTCCAATGATGGCAAGGAGCAACCCGCCAAATTTTGTGTTAAAAAAGTACTGTAACCTTTCTTCCACCGTTGGCCACCGTGCCTGTACGAACATCAATAGAAATGCAAAGAACACAAAAATCGCAAAGATTGCTGCTCCCAGCAACAACACTGTGTCCAGTACCATAAACATATTTATCCCTCTCTTCTAAAAAGTGATATAAATATTATACCACTTAATTAACATAAAATCAAATTGTGTGATTTCTCTTTTTATTCTAAAGTAACTAAAAAGCTAAGTATTCATAAAAAAGCCGGAAAGATAGTATTTTGCAGTGAAGCAAAGTCTTGAAATTTGTGTATCCCACAATTTTCAAGTAGACGTGCGTCCGTAGCTAAACGAAAAAATTACTCTCTTTCCGGTTTTATATTTTTACTTATAGAGCTTTTATCTCCAATATTATGGTGCAAAATATTAATACATTCCACCCATATCTCCTGCGTTGTCATGTCCTCCACAGTTGCATTCTTTTGGTTCTTTCTTATCTGTTACTAAGCTTTCTGTTGTTAAAATCATAGATGCAATTGATTCTGCATTTTGTAAAGCACTACGAGATACTTTAGTAGGATCTACAATTCCTGCTTTCTTCATATCAACATATTCTTCATTTGCAGCATCAAATCCTATACCTGGATTACTTCCTTTTACTTTTTCAAGTATTACTGCTGGCTCTAATCCTGCATTTACAGCTATTTGTTTAACTGGTTCTTCTAGAGCTTTTAGTATAATCTTTCCACCAAGTTTTTCATCTTCTTTTAAAGCTTCTACTGCTTTTTCTACTTTTGGTATAATGTTAACATATGATGTTCCTCCACCTGCAACAATACCTTCTTCTACAGCTGCTTTAGTTGCAGAAAGTGCATCTTCTATTCTTAGCTTTTTATCCTTCATTTCAACTTCTTTAGCTGCTCCAACACCAATTACAGCAACTCCTCCAGCTATTTTTGCTAGTCTTTCTTGCAAGTTTTCTTTTTCAAAATCGCTCTTTTCTTCAGCTATTTGAGCTTTTAATTGGTTAACTCTTTCTTTTATTTGATTTTTATCACCCATACCATCAACAATTATAGTATTTTCTTTTTGAACTTTAATTTGTCTTGCTCTACCTAATTGTTCAATAGTTGTATCTTTTAATTCTAATCCTAAATCAGATGTAATTACTTCTCCACCTGTTAAAATTGCTATATCTTGTAACATAGCTTTTCTCTTGTCACCATATCCAGGAGCTTTAACAGCAACTACATTTAATACACCTCTTAATTTATTTAAGATTAATGTAGATAAAGCTTCTCCTTCTATGTCATCACAAATTATTACTAATTTACCAGATTGTTGCATTAAGCTTTCTAATAATGGTAATATTTCTTGAATATTTCCTATTTTCTTATCTGTTATTAATATATATGGATTATCTACAACAGCTTCCATTTTTTCTGTATCTGTTACCATGTATGGAGATACATATCC
>JAGHJM010000113.1 GCA_017886645.1 Clostridia bacterium | reverse complement strand
TTTCTATTGTTCCACTTAATGTCTCTTCATCTGGATAGATGTATTTTAATACTAGGTCTTTTCTTATATTTACTTGTCTTCCTTCTTCTATTTCGTCTCCATTACTGTATGTCTCTATGTTTCCTATCTCTTCTACCCATGTTATTGTATTTGTTAAACTATCATATGTGTATTCTCCTGGTATTTCTGATTCTATTTCATCTATTGCATATGGTAATTTATCTATTATTGTTACTCTTCCTGTTCCTACAAAGTCTTTTATTATTGCTGTGTAGTTTATTGTATAGTTTACTTTTTCCTCTGCTAACACTACTTTTTCTTGTCCTTCTTTTACTATACTACTTTCTACTTTTGCTTCTGGTACTTCGTATGGCGTTTCTTCTGTATTTGTTTCTTTTCCATCTACTGTTGCTACGTTTGTTATTGTCTTTCCTTCTGCATCGTAGTCTACTGCTACTTCGAAGCTTACTTCTGCTGTGTTTATTATTCCATCAGCTATATTGCTTGCTGCTAATTCTTCTATAGTCCATGTTATTTCATTTTTGTCATCTTTTACTCCATCATTGTTTATCGCCTTTAATACTGTTCCTTCTGGTACTATATCTTTTACTACTATGTTGTTTAATGTTACATTACTTAAGTTTTCTATTTTTATTGTGTATTTTATTCTATCTCCTGCTGTTACTGTTCCTTCTGTTATATTTTCATCTGTTTTTCTTATTATCTCTGCTGTCTTTTCATAGTTTACTACTGGTACAACTGTATCTTCTGTTGGTTTTTCTGGATTATCTGGATTGTCTATTTCGTCATCTACATATGCTGTATTTCTTATTTCTTTACTTGCTTCTGTTACTTCTACTATAAAGCTTACTTCTTTTTCTGACTCTCTTCCCACTGTTACTTCTATACCTTGTGCTAAATCGTCTGCTGTTAATTCTTCTCTATCTTCTCCACCAACTTTTACACTACCTTCTACAAAGGCTGTTCCTTCTGGCACTTCATCTTTTACTATTACTTTTCCTTCTAATCCTCCGCTGTTTTTTACTTTTATTCTATATGTTATTCTGTCTCCTTTTGTTACATAGGCTAATCCACTTGATAATTCTGCTTCCTTACTTACACTT
>JAGHJM010000087.1 GCA_017886645.1 Clostridia bacterium | reverse complement strand
TTTTGGCGGAGATTGAGGGATTTGAACCCTCGCGGCCCTATACGAACCCTAACAGTTTAGCAAACTGTCCCCTTCAACCACTTGGGTAAATCTCCATATATTAAATTTTAATAAAAAAATGGCGGAGAGGGTGGGATTCGAACCCACGGTAGGCTACAAACCTACGCCAATTTTCAAGACTGGTGCCATAAACCAACTCGACCACCTCTCCACGAGCTGTTACTAAACTCAGTAACAGTATTTATCTTACCATTTTTTATGTTCTTTGTCAATAGTAAGTTTTCTCAATTTATTTATTTTCTTCTGAAATAGCCTTTTTTATTGCTTCTTTTTCTTCGTCAGATAATGCATATTCTGATGTACCATTCACAATAGGCTTAGCATATATATTTGACATATCTCTGGAATATATACCATTCAATACTACTCCATCATTTTTATTATTTAATATTGCTAAAGCAAAACTTAAATTACTTCCTACGTCTTTAAAAGCATTATATCTTAGTAACCCTATTTTTTGTATACAGTTATCTACTGTTTTATCAAGGTTTTCACAATAATTTAGTATTTCCTTATTTAACTTATCTACTTTTTGTACATCTTCCATATAACTTTTTAATGTTTCATCTATATTTTTGCCATTCCCTACTTTTTTCATAAATTCTGAATAGTTTTTATTAATTCTATTTAATTTTACATAATTTGCAATCAACAATATTATAGATATTATTGATATTAATAATACAATTATTAAAAATGCATCCGACTTTAATAATTCTAAAAAATTATCCATTATTCTCATTCCTTATTAAATCTAATATTCTTTCTAATTCTTCATTGGAAGAATATTTTATAATTATTTTTCCACTTCTTTGTTTCGCATCCAACTTTACTTTTGCTCCAAAGAAATTTTGGAAAGTATCTTCTATATCTCTATATATTGCTTCATATTTTTTATCTTGCTTTTGTACAACTTTTTTATTTTTTACTTTTTGTTCTATATCTCTTACTGAATCTCCTGTTGTTATTATTTTTAAAGCCATTTGATATTGTTTTTCAGGATCTTCGAAAGCTAAAAGAGATCTACAATGCCCTTCAGTTATTTTTCCTTCTCTTGCTAAATTTTGAACTCTTTCATCTAAATTTAATATTCTTAAATTATTTGCTATTGTACTTCTTCCAATTCCTACTGTTTCACTTAATTCTTGTTGTGTCATTCCATATTCTTCCAATAGTTGTTTAAATCCTAGTGCTTTGTCTATTGGATTTAAATCTTCTCTTTGTATGTTTTCTATTAACGCAATCTCTTTATTTTTTCTTTCATTTCCTTCTCTAACTAGACATGGCATTTCTGTAAGACCTGCTTTTTTTGCTGCTCTCCATCTTCTTTCTCCTGCAATTATTTGATAGTAATTGTCTTTCTTGGTTACTATAATTGGCTGAATAACTCCATATATTTTTATTGAATTTGCTAATTCTTCAATACTTTCACTATTAAAAGTTCTCCTTGGTTGATCTCTATTTGGTTCTATATCGATTATTTTTAAATTTTGAACTAATTCTTCGCCATTTTTTAATTTTATTTCCTCATCTTTTGTTAGTTGATTTTCGTTGAATAATGCTTCTAATCCTTTACCTAGACCTGTTTTCTTTACCATTTTATATATCTCCTTTTAAATTAAAAATGTTTACCTTTTGCAATTTCATTTTTCTTTAAAAATTCTTTAACAAATTTTTCATAACTTCTTGACCCTTTTGATCTTGGATCATAGACTGTTATTGGCATCCCGTAACTTGGTGCTTCGCTTAATTTTACATTTCTTGGAATTATTGTTTTATATACATTCTCCCCAAAATAATTATTTACTTCCTTTACAACCTGGTTTGATAAATTTGTTCTCATATCATACATTGTAAGTAAGGCTCCTTCTATTTCAAGGCTTTTGTTTAAGTGTTTTTTTACTAAATTTACAGTATTTAACAGTTGTCCTAATCCCTCTAAAGCATAGTATTCACATTGTACAGGAATTAATACGCTATCAGATGCAGTAAATGCATTTAATGTAATTAACCCTAACGATGGAGGACAGTCTATGACTATATAATTATATTTATCTTTTATTTCATCTAACTTTTCTTTTAATCTATATTCTCTTGACATCATTGATACTAGCTCAACTTCTGCACCAGCTAAGTTGATATTTGATGGACAAATATCAAGATTTTTTACTTGAGTTTTTACTATTGCTTCAACTGCTGAAATATCATTTATCATTAAATCATATACAGATATTTCGACATTTTTTTCAATTCCAAGACCGCTAGATGCATTTCCTTGAGGATCTGCATCAATCAATAAAACTTTTTTTCCTTTTTTAGCTAGCCAAGTGCTCATATTAACTGCGGTTGTAGTCTTTCCTACTCCACCTTTTTGATTTGCTACAGATATTATTTTTCCCAATGTTATTCCTCCATTCTTTTATTAACATATTAATGATATAAAAATAAATTAAATATGTCAATGAAAATCTTGAAAAATATAATTATTTTTTCATATTTATAAATTCTATATAATTGGCTCCTTTTGCGGTGTTCCAGCCTTTCTAGGATATTTATTAGGTGTATTTTTTACTTTCCTTATAAGTATATTATTTCTTACAATATCTGAATCTGGTAATTGTAGTTTTTCAATCTTTTCTATTTTTCCACCTAATATTTCTATAGCATTATTAGCCTCTTCAATTTCTTCTACATTAGATCCTTTCATACAAATACACATTCCGCCAACTTTTACAAAAGGTAACATGTACTCTATTAAAACATTTAATTTAGCTACAGCTCTTGATACTACTACATCATAACTTTCTCTGTAATTTTCGTTTTTTCCCAACTCTTCAGCTCTTGCATGAATTGTATTTATATTTTCTAAATTAATACTTTTAATTACATCATTTAAAAAATTAATTCTTTTATTTAAAGCATCCATAAGAGTAACATCAATTTTTTTTCTTACAATTTTTAAAGGTATGCCGAGGAAATCCAGCTCCTGTACCTACATCTAGCACCTTATCACCATCGTTTAGATATTTAGAAATAGTTAAACTATCAATGAAATGCTTTATTATAATTTCCTTTGGCTCTATTATTGCTGTCAAATTTATCTTCTCATTCCACATTATTAAGCTATTCATATAAGAAAAAAACTGATTTATATCTGACATTTCAAAATTTATATTTAATTTTTTAGCTTTTTCGTTTATTTCATTGCAAAATTCTTCAAACTCCATAAAATTTCCTTTCTATTTATTTTGTTCCAAATAAATTAATAAAACAGATATATCTGCTGGAGATACTCCTGAAATCCTTGATGCTTGTCCTATTGAGTTAGGTTTAATTTTATTTAGTTTTTGTCTTGCTTCAAGTCTTAACCCTTCAATTTTACTATAATCTATGTCTTCACTTAATAACTTTCTTTCTAGTTTTTTAAATTTCTTTACTTGTTCTTCCTGCAATTTAATATATCCTTCGTATTTTACTTGAATTTGTACCTCTTCTCCTACTTGATAATCAATTTCTGGTCTTTCTTCATCTATTTCCTTTAGTTTTTCATATGTTATTTCTGTTCTTTTTAGTAAATCCGATAATTTTACCCCTGTTGAAATAGGACTAGAACCATATTTCTTAAGAAATTTGTTTACTTTATCAGTTGGTTTTATTGTTGTTTTATTTAATCTTTCTTTTTCTTCTTCTATTTTTTCTTTTTTTAGTAAGAATTTTTTATATCTTTCGTCAGAAATAAGACCTACTTCATGTCCAATTTCAGTAAGTCTTAAATCGGCATTATCTTGCCTTAGTAATAATCTGTATTCTGCTCTGGATGTCATCATTCTATATGGTTCATTTGTTCCCTTTGTTACAATATCATCAATTAAAACTCCTATATAGGCTTGGGATCTATCTAATATTATAGGATCTTTACTTTGTAGCTTTCTTCCGGCATTTATTCCTGCTATAATTCCTTGTGCTGCAGCTTCTTCATATCCGGATGTGCCATTTATTTGCCCTGCAAAAAACATGCCAGAAATTCTTTTATGTTCTAAAGATAATTTTAGTTCTAAAGGATCAATGCAATCATATTCTATTGCATATGCTGGTCGTGTAAATTCCACATTTTCTAAACCTGGAACTGTTCTATACATGGCAATTTGTACGTCTTCAGGCAAAGAAGAACTCATTCCTTGTACATACATCTCATCAGTATCTCTTCCCATAGGTTCTATAAATATTTGGTGTCTTTCTTTATCAGCAAATCTCACTACTTTATCTTCTATAGAAGGACAATACCTTGGTCCTGTACCTATTATTTCACCAGAATATAAAGGAGATCTATGCAAATTCTTCCTTATAATATCATGAGTTTCTTTTGTAGTATATGTTAAATAGCAAGGTAATTGATTATCTTTCTCTTTTATATCATCTTCAAATGAAAAAGCTTCTGGATTTTCATCTCCATCTTGTCTTTCCATTTTTGAAAAATCTACAGAATTTTTATTTATCCTTGCTGGTGTTCCTGTTTTAAATCTTACTAAATTAATGCCCAATTCTTTTAGAATATCAGACAGCTTAACAGAAGGGAATACTCCATCTGGACCACTTTCAAATGAGTTTTCCCCTATATGTATTTTTCCCCTTAGATATGTTCCCGTCGCCAAAATTACTGATTTAACTCTATAAATAGCTCCTACGTTTGTTTCTACAGACTCTACTTTATTACTACTAACCCCTATATTTACAATTTCAGCCTGTTTTAAGTATAAATTTTTTTGTTTTTCTAATGTATGCTTCATTTCCATCTGATATCTTTTTCTATCAGCTTGTGCTCTCAAAGAATATACCGCAGGTCCTTTAGAAGTATTCAACATTCTTAGCTGAGTAAATGTTTTATCTATATTCTTTCCCATTTCTCCACCAAGGCAATCTATTTCTCTTACTAGATGTCCTTTTGAACTTCCTCCTATATGTGGATTGCATGGCATATTAGCAACAGCCTCTAAGCTAATAGAAAACAATAATGTTCTATAACCCATTCTCGCTGTCGCTAGAGCGGCTTCACATCCTGCATGTCCTGCCCCAATAACTGCTACATCAAAATCTCCAGCTTCGTACTTCATTTATTACTACATCTCCTCGTTAATTGTGAAACAATGTTTATTCGTTTATCAAAAAATTGTTTGTTTTATTATTTTGTATGTATTGATTTTTAAATATTTTTAAGAATATTTTTTAAAATGTTTCACGAAAAAAGTCAAACATTTTTCAGTTTACATAATCATTTTCCGAGACAAAATTTTGAAAATATCTCGTTTATTATATCTTCTGATACATTATCTCCTGTTATTTCACTTAGCTCTTCTAATGTTTGTTTTATATAAATCGCTAATATGTCTTCTGTTTCATTCTTCATTAAAGTTGCTATCGCGTTATTTATACTATTAATTGCTTTTGTTATTTGGTTTTTATGTCTAATATTAGTTACTATACTGTCATTATTTACTTCTATTTTGTTAAAATTAAACATTTTCACTATTTCGTTATATAAATCATCTAATCCTTCTTTTTTTTCTGCAGATATTTTTACAATTGGTTTCTTCGATTCTATTAAATCGCTTTCATTTTCCAGTTTTTTGTCGTCTATATCTATTTTATTTAAGACAATTATTGCATTTTTATTTCTTATAATCTCTAAAATTTTCTTATCTTCTATTTCTAATTCTTTAGAATTATCTATAATTGCTATAATTAAATCTGCTTCTTCTGCTATTTTTAATGCTTTTTCTACTCCTATTTGCTCTATTTTATTATCTGTCTTTCTTATTCCTGCCGTATCTATAATTTTCAAAGGAATATCTTTTATTGTTATAAACTCTTCTATTGTATCTCTTGTTGTTCCTGCATATTCACTTACAATTGCTCTTTCTTCTTTTAATATAGCATTTAATAATGATGATTTTCCTGCGTTTGGTCTTCCAATAATTGCTGTTTTTATTCCCTCTCTAATTATTTTTCCAGTATTAAAACTTTCCTCTAAACTTGTAAGTTCTTTTTTTATATCTTCTAATACTCTATTTGTATTTTCGTGTGTCAATTCTTCTATATCATATTCTGGGTAATCTATAGAAGCTTCAATATCTGCCATAATATCTAATAATTTGCTTCTTATACTGTTTATTCTTTTAGATAGCTCGCCTTCTAGTTGATTTAGTGATTCTTTTGCTTCTCTTTCTGTTTTTGCATTAATTAGTTCTATTACAGATTCCGCTTGTGATAAATCAATTCTTCCGTTTAAAAACGCTCTTTTCGTAAATTCTCCTGGTTCAGCTAATTCTGATCCATTTTTTAAGCATTGTTCTAATATTTGTCTTTCAACTATCATTCCCCCATGTGAATTAATTTCGCACATATTTTCTTTTGTATAACTTTTAGGAGCTCTAAAAAAAGAAACTAAAACTTCATCTATTTTTTCTCCGGTTTTTGAGTTTATAATGTATCCATATCTTATTGTATATCCTGGTACATTATCTATATTTTCTCCATTTTTTGTTATAAATATCTTTTTTAAAATATTAAAGCAATCGTCTCCACTAAGTCTTATTATTCCTATGCCCCCATTTCCTGCTGCAGTTGATATTGCTGCTATAGTACTCACTTTTACACTCCTTTCTGTTGTTTTCACAAAATTTATATGTTAACAAAAAAGCCAAGGTTAAGAATATAGTTTTTAACTAAAATCTGAACTTTGACTTCCGACTTTTTATATTTAATTATTATATTTTATACTTCGTTTGTTTTATTTTTTATTACTATAATTTCAAGTTCCTATATATTATACAACATATTTTTACAATTTTCTACATTTTTTTATATTTTTTTCAATTTTTTCTATTTTTTTCTAATTATAATTCTTCTATGAGGCTCTTCACCAACACTATTTGTGGTAACATACTTACTTTCTTGTAATGCAGTATGTATTATTTTTCTTTCATAGGCATTCATTGGTTCTAGTTTATATGGTCTTCCACTTTTAATAACTGTTTTCTCAATTCTTCTAGCTAAGTCTTCTAGAGTTTTCTTTCTTTTCTCTTTATAATCTAGTATATCAATAATAACTCTAATTCTTTGAGTTGTTTCTTTATTTATAATAGATGCAACTATTACTTGTAGTGATTCTATGGCTTCTCCCCTATATCCTATTAGTTCAGATGCATTTTCCCCTGTTATTTTAATAAAAATACTATTATCTTTTTCTTCTATTTCATATTCGATTCCACTGAAATTTTTAATAAATTCATCTAGAAATTTTTTTGTATTTTCTATTGCTTTATCCACTTCTGCTTTATCTATAATTATTTCTTTTCTATTTTCTGGTTTATTTCCCTTTAAGGTTAACTCCACCTTTACTATTCTTGGTGCTAATATATCAAAGAAACTCTTTTTTTCTTCTTCTAACACTTTTATTTCAACATCTTTTTTGGAAACTCCCAATTTTTTTAGTCCATTTTCTATTGCTTCATTTGTTGTATTCCCTTCTGATATAATACTATTTTGCATTAGAATTTGCCTCCTTTTCTTCTTTTACACTCATTACTTTATTAATAACTAATCTTTCTATTATCATTAAAATATTGCTTATTAACCAATATAATGCAAGACCAAGAGGTGCAACAATTGAAATCATTACAGCCATTATAGGCATCATATATAGCATGTTTTTATTCATTTGTTCCATAGGATTTATTTCTTCTTCCTCTTCTTTAGGTTTTCCATCTTCTATAACAATATCCTTTTTCTTTTCTTTTTCTTTATCTTTCTTCTGCATATTTGTTGTAAGTTTAACAGAAATAATAGAAGTAATTATATATAACCCTGGAATTATATATACTCTCCAATCGTTTAAACTTTGAGTCGGAACTTTGCTTAAGTCGATTCCTAAGAATTCCATATTTATTTGAACTCTTTCATCAGAACTTCCTTTTTGGTTTATAATAGCAATTTCTGGATAAGCAGTTTGTGTATTTCCACTTTGAGTTATTTCTTGCTTATATTGATTTATAACATCTGCATCTACCTTCTTCATATATGTAAGAGGTTGACTAACAAGCCAAAATACAGATAATATTATTACTAATTGTAATATAGAACTCAAACAACCACTAAACGGACTTAGTTTTTCTGATTTATATAAATTCATCATTTCCTGATTTAACATTTCAGGATTATTTTTATATTTTACTTGTAAAACTTTCATTTGTTCTTGTAATTTATTAGATTTTTTTAATGTAGATTGTTGCTTTATAGTAATTGGAATTAATATTATTTTTAATAATACTGTAAAAACAATAATGGCTACACCATAATTATTAAAAAAATTGTATAACCAATTTAATAAATAACCAAATATACTTGAAATAGCTCCCATATATTCTTCCTCTCTATTTTAATGGATCATATCCGCCTTTTGAAAATGGATTACACCTTAATATTCTCTTTGCCCCTAAAAAACTTCCCTTTAATATTCCGTATTTTTCAATAGCTTGTTTCGTATATTCTGAGCAAGTAGGATAATATTTACAATGGAATCCAAAAAAAGATAATATTGGTGAAATGAATTTTTTGTATAATCTAATTATTAATAAAAATATTTTTTTCATTATATATACCTATTTTCTTAAATATATTTTTCATGTCGTTTTGTATTATATCATATTTTGCTTCCATATAGTTTGTATTTTTATTCCATAAAAATACAATATTATATCCTACTTTTAAATTATTACTTATTAGTCTATAATTTTCTCTTATTAGTCTTTTAAGTCTGTTTCTCCTTACGGAACTACATAGTTTAGTACTTATTGCTATTCCTATTTTATTCTCTTTTTTATTTGTTTTAATTATATAAATAATAATTTGTTTTCCTATATAAAATTTTCCTTTATTTAAGACATTTTTAAATTCATAATTTTTCTTTAAAGTTTTTATTCTTCTCATATTCACATCACTTAAATATTTATCTTAAAAAAGCCCACCTTTGTGGACCTTATTATGCACTTAATTTTTTTCTTCCTTTTGCACGTCTAGCTTTTAAAACATTTCTTCCTGATCTAGTTTTCATTCTTTTCATAAAACCATGTTCTTTTTGTTCTTGTCTTTTTTTTGGTTGGTATGTTCTTTTCATTTTGCACCTCCTATTTTATTTTAATAAACAGATTACTCCTTTTTATCATAACCTGTATTATACACCTCAAAGCATTATTATGTCAATACTTTTAAATTATTTTAAGTTTTTTCTTTTTTAATATTGACTACCATATTCTATTTTTGATATGATATAAATTGTTATAATTATCAACATATTGTGGATAATTATGTTTATAACTTTCATGTATATTACCATCACATTTTGGAAGGACTGAATCATAATGAATAATAAAGAACTAAATGAATTACTAACAAAAGCAAAAGATCTTTTAAAAGATGAAGTAACAAAAATATCTTATGAAACTTGGATCAAGGATTTAGAAATTGAAAGTGCTGATAATGGTAATATTGTCCTAGTTGCAAATACAGTTTTTCAAAAAGATTCAATTATGTCCAGATATTATGATTTGTTTAAAAATACATTTAGATTTTTAACAAATAAAGAATGGGATATTAATGTAATTTTGAAATCAGATGATAATTTATTAGATGAACAATCTTTTTCTGAAAGAAACATAACTTCCTATGTTAACCCAAATACAAACCTTAACCCTAAATACACTTTTGATAGCTTTGTTGTGGGAAATAATAACAGGTTTGCTCATGCTGCAGCTTTAGCAGTAGCAGAAGCTCCTGCTAAATCATATAACCCACTTTTTTTATATGGTGGTTCTGGTTTGGGAAAAACACATCTAATGCACGCAATAGGAAATGAGATAACAAGAAATAATAGAGATTTAAATGTACTATATGTAGATTCTGAAAAATTTACTAATCAATTAATTAATGCTATTAAAGACTCTAAAACAGAACAATTTAAGAACAAATATAGAAATATAGATGTTTTATTAATTGATGATATTCAATTTATAGCAGGAAAAGAAAGAATCCAAGAAGAATTTTTCCACACTTTTAACAGTTTGCATGGGAGTGGAAAACAAATTGTAATCTCTAGTGATAGACCTCCTAAAGATATTCATTTATTAGAGGATAGGTTAAAATCACGTTTTGAGTGGGGGTTAATTGCAGATATTTCTAATCCTGACTATGAAACACGTTTTGCTATATTAAAAAAGAAGGCTCAAATTGATAATATTATTATAGAAGATAGTATCTTATCTAATATTGCTACAAAAATAGATTCTAATATTAGAGAGTTAGAGGGAACATTAAATAGATTAATTGCCACATCTTCATTAACACATACTCCAATTACAATGGAAATGGCTCAAAAGGCAATTAATGATGTGGTTACTAATAAAGAAAAAATATTATCATATGATTTAATTCAAGAAACAGTAGCGAAATATTTTAATATAACAGTAAGTGACTTAAAAGGTTCTCGCCGTTCAAATGATATAGCACTACCTAGACAAATTGCAATGTATTTATGCAGAAATATAGCACAAATGTCTACAAATGCTATAGGAAATTGTTTTGGTAAAAGGGATCACTCAACAGTACTACACGCATGTAATAAAATAGAAAAAGATATAAAACAAGATGCAAACTTAAAAATGGTTGTGGATAGTGTGAAAAATTTATTAACTTCAAGTGATAATAATTAATACAAAAATTTTTTAAAATCTTTGTTCGTTGAATAAAATGTTTAGAAAAATAATCGTATCTCTTCCTACGGAAATGGTACATTGACTATCCACAACTACATGTGAATTTATTGTAAATAACCTGTTAATATTTAAATTTTCCCCATGTGGAAAAGTAAAGTGTAAATAACTTATCCACTTATCCACAGAGTTATCCACATCATTCTTCTTAAGGAAATAGACACTTTGAACAGTTATCCACTAAATTCACATTACCTACTATTACTACTACTAAAAAATATATTAATTAATATTAAAAGAAGGAGCTGACGTAAAATGAAATTCGTTTGTGAAAAGGATAATATCCTTAAAGCTATTAATTCCGTAACGAAAGCAGTAGCTGTTAGAACAACAATGCCTATATTAGAAGGTATATTAATTCAAACAAATGATAACGAAGTTAAATTTACTACATATGATTTAGAACTTGGAATAGAATATATTATAAATTGTAAAGTTTCTGAACAGGGAAGTACAGTTGTTAATAGTATAATGTTTAGTGAAATAATAAGAAAGTTACCAGATTCAGAAATAAAAATAACATTAAATGAAAATAATTTATTAGTTATTGAATGTGAAGGTTCATTATATAAATTAGCAACAATGAATCCAGAGGAATTTCCAGAGTTACCAAAAATAAATGTTGAAAATTCTCTTGAAATAGAACAAAATGCATTAAAAGATATGGTTAGAAAAACAATTTTTGCTGTAAGCACAGAAGAAAACAGACCAATTTTTACAGGATGTTTATTTGAAATAAAAAATAATAAATTAAATGTAGTTGCAGTAGATGGTTTTAGATTAGCATGGAAAACTAAACTATTACAACAAAAAGTAAATGATTTTGCAGCAGTTATTCCAGGAAGAAGCCTAAATGAAATTAATAAAATTATATTAGACTCATTTGATACAATAAAAATAGGAGTAGCAAAAAATCAAGCTTTATTTGAAATGGAAAACTGTAAAATAGTAACACGTCTTTTAGATGGAGAGTTTTTAAATTATTCAAGTGTAATACCTTCAACTTGGGAAACAAGAATAAGAGTGGATAAAAATATTACACAAGATTGTTTTGAAAGAGTAAGTCTAATTTCAGCATCAAGTATAGAAAAAGAAAAGAAGTATCCTGTAAAAATAACAATTGATATAGGAAAAGTTACAATTTCTTGCACAAATCAAACAGGAGACGCAAAAGAGGAAATGTATGTTACAACAGAAGGACAAAACTTAGAGGCAGGATTTAACCCAAAATATTTTTTAGATGCATTAAGAGCAATAGATGATCAAGAAATATTTATAGATTTTGGGACAAGCATTTCTCCTTGTATAATAAGACCTGTTGAAGATGGAGACTATATATATATGATTTTACCAATAAGAATGAAGGAATAAAAAAGAAAAGGGCATAAAATGTACATAGAAAAATTAGAATTAAATAATTTTAGAAATTATAAAAAATTAGACTTAAAATTAGAACAAAATATTAATATTTTTTATGGAGATAATGCACAAGGAAAAACAAACATATTAGAAGCTATATTTTTATGTGCTTTTGGAAAATCTTTTCGTACAAATAAAGAAAAAGAGTTAATAAATTTAGATGAAAATTTCTTTGATATATCACTTATTTATAAAAAAAGTGATAGAGACGGAAAAATACAAATAAATTTTTCAGATAAAAAAAATATTAAAGTAAATGGTGTAAAAATAAAGAAACTAAGTGAATTATTAGGAAACATAAATGTTGTAATTTTTACACCAGATGATATTAATATTTTAAAAGACGGACCAGCTAAAAGAAGAAGATTTCTAGATATGATGATTGGACAATTAAGACCGAATTATGTTTTCATATTAAATCAATATTTAAAAACTATAGAGCAAAGGAATAATTTTTTAAGACAAATAAGAGAAACAAATTGTTCTAGGGAAATGCTAGAAATATGGAATGAAAAATTAGCAGAAGATGCCATAAAAATATATGCATATAGAAATGAATTTATAAATAAGTTAAAATCAAAAATAGAAGAAATACATAAAAAAATAACAAACGGAAAAGAAGAAATAAAAATAGAATATATTTCTGAATGTGAAAATAAAGAAAAATTTCTAAAATTATTAGAAGCAAGAACAAACTTAGATATAATTAAAGGCTTTACAACAAAAGGTATTCACAGAGACGATTTTTCAGTATATATAAATGATAAAGAAGTAAATGTATATGGTTCACAGGGGCAAAATAGAACAGTAATACTTACTTTAAAATTATCTGAACTAGAAGTAATACATGACGAAATAGGAGAATATCCGATTTTATTATTAGATGATTTTATGTCAGAGTTAGATGAAAAAAGAAGAAATAATTTTTTAAATAATATAGAAGATACACAAGTAATTATTACTTGCACAGATAAAATAGAAATAAAAAATACTAATTATAAATTATTTAATGTAAAAAAAGGAGAAATTTTTTAATGTATGTCCATATAGGAAAAGATATGGTTATAAATTCAGATGAAATTATTGCTATATTTAATATAGAAGCTTTAGAAAAAAAGAAAAAATTAGAAGAAGTTTGCAAAGAATTAAAAATTAGTGATAAAATAATAGATGTATCAGATAATAATAGAAAAACTTTAATTATATGTGGGAAAGAAAGTTATATAAAAAAAGGATATATAACTAATATATCGTCTGCAACGATTGCAAAAAGATGTAATTCTAATAATAATATAAATAAAATATAAAAAGCTAAGGAAGGAGCAAAAAAATGGAAAAATATGAGCATGAATATAATGCAGAGCAAATACAAGTATTAGAAGGTCTAGAAGCAGTAAGAAAAAGACCTGGTATGTATATAGGAAGTGTATCTATAAGAGGACTACATCATCTTGTATATGAAATTGTCGACAACTGTGTAGATGAAGCCTTAGCAGGATATTGTACACAAATTAATATAAAATTAGAGCCAGGAAATATTGTAAGTGTAGAAGATAACGGAAGAGGAATTCCAGTAGACATTCATCCAAAAACTAAAATATCAGCAGCAGAAACAGTTTATACAAAATTACATGCAGGTGGAAAATTTGGTGGAGATAGTGGATATAAAGTTTCAGGAGGTCTTCACGGAGTTGGTGCATCTGTTGTAAATGCTTTATCTGAATGGACAGAAGTAACCATACAAAGAGATGGCGGAATTTACCAAATGAAATTTAATAGAGGAAAGACTGTAGAATCATTAACTAAAATAGGCGAATCAAATAAGACAGGAACAAAAGTTAGATTTTTAGCAGATGGAACAATATTTGAAACATTAGATTATGATTTTGATACTTTAGAAGAAAGATTTAGAGAAATTGCATTTTTAACAAAAGGGTTAAAAATAATAATCGAAGATTTAAGACAAGAACCAAATAAAAAGTCAGAATTTCATTTTGAAGGTGGAGTAAATTCTTTTGTAGAATATTTAAATAAAAATAAAGAAAAAATAAATACAAAACCTATTTATATAGAAAAAGACGGAGAAGTTCCAACAGAAATAGCAATACAATATACTACAGCATATTCAGAAAACATATATACTTTTGTAAATAATATTAATACAATCGAAGGTGGAACACATTTAGAAGGATTTAAAAGAGGTCTTACAAAGGCATTTAACGATTATGCAAGAAGTCATAATATTTTAAAAGAAAAGGATAGTAACCTACAAGGTGAAGATATAAGAGAAGGAATAACTGCAGTAGTTTCTGTAAAAGTTAGAGAACCACAATTTGAAGGACAAACTAAAACAAAGCTTGGAAATAGTAATGTTACAGGAATTGTATCTACATTAGTAAATGATGCCTTGGCAACATTTTTAGAAGAAAATCCATCTGTGGCAAAAGCAATTCTAGAAAAATGTATTAGTGCATCTAGAGCAAGAGAAGCCGCTAGAAAAGCAAGAGAATTAGTAAGAAGAAAATCTGCGCTAGAATCAACAACTTTACCTGGAAAATTGGCAGACTGTAGTAGCAAAAATGCAGAGGAATGTGAGATATATATAGTAGAGGGAGATTCAGCAGGAGGTAGTGCAAAACAAGGTAGAGATAGAAAATTCCAAGCAATTCTTCCATTATGGGGAAAAATGCTTAATGTAGAGAAATCAAGAGCTGATAAAATATATAATAACGAAAAACTTCAACCTGTAATATTAGCAGTTGGAGCAGGAATAGGTAACGACTTTGATATAACGAAAATAAGATATGGAAAAGTTATTATAATGGCAGATGCGGATGTTGATGGAGCTCACATAAGAACATTATTATTAACATTTTTCTTTAGATATATGAGACCATTAATTGAAAATGGTAATGTTTATTTAGCACAACCACCATTATATAAACTTTCTAAAAAAGGAATGCAAGATATTTATTGTTATACAGATGAGGATTTAGAGAATTCATTTAAAGAATTAGCAGAAAAGGGAATAGCAAGAGATAGTGTTTCAATTCAAAGATATAAAGGATTAGGAGAGATGAATCCAGAACAATTATGGGATACTACAATGAATCCAGAAAGTAGAATTTTAATTAGAGTAAAACTAGAAGATGCTGTTAAAGCCGACCAAACATTTACTATGCTAATGGGAGATGAGATTGGTCCAAGAAGACAATTTATAGAGGAAAATGCAAAATATGTTAGAAATTTAGATATATAATAGAAAGGATTATATAATGAGTAAAAAAAGTAATAGAATTATTTGTTTTATTTATATAATAGCAAGTATATTGCTTGCAGGATATATGATACTTTTATATAGCTTCGCTCAAGAAAATCCTAGTAGTACAGAATCTATAGACACATTTCTGATTATAAATAACATTTTGCAAATAGGTCGTATTGCTTTAGGAGTTATAAGTATAATATTTGTAGTATTAACAATAAAAGCAAAGAAAATAACAGTAGCAATAGGATATATAATAGCATGTTTATTAATTGTTATTCCAAATGGATTTGCACCATTTGCACTTTTAATTGCAACAATAATAATATCAAGAGGTAATAAAAAATATATTAGTGAAGAAGATCAAGAAATAAAGAAAAATACAGATTGGTTTTATGAAAAGAAATAGAAAAAAATTAATAGCATGACAAAATGCCATGCTATTATCTATAAAGCTTATAATAATCTTCAGCTAAAACTAATATTCCAAGTATTTAACCTAATATATATTACTATATAAATAAGCTATTAACCTAAAATATTAATCAGTCGCTTGAATATTAATGCAATACTAATAACTATATTCATCCATAAATGGACTATTAATAACCATTAAATACTACAAGAATACTCGTAACTTCAAATATATTACCTATATATTCAACCATATATAAAAAATAATGAATGAAAGTAAGAAAAAGAAATAAAATACAGCTTAAATACAAATAATATATTCTTATCGCCGACAAATAATAACCTAAAAGTTATTTTTAAGCTATTATATATCTTTGCTCGAACAATATAAAACCTAAAATAGACCTTATATTACTCTTAGTTCAACTAATATAAACCTTATAACATTATTATGTATAAAAAAAATTTTATTATACATATTTTATAAAAAAATATAATTTATAATAAGGAGGAGCTATGAAAATATTTATAATATGTAGTAAAGCTTTTTATGACAAAATTCCAGACATAAAGGAAAAACTAGAAAAGCAAGGACATGAAATTTTATTACCTAATTCTTATGATAATCCAAAAGCAGAAGAAGAAAGTTGGAAATTAGGAAAAGAAGAATATGCAAAATTTAAAAAAGATATGTTTATACAAAGTAAAGAAAAAGTAAAAAATATAGA
>JAGHJM010000086.1 GCA_017886645.1 Clostridia bacterium | reverse complement strand
TTTCAAACCCTTGCCCTGTTGGTATAATAGCATAATGGTCTGTAATTTTACTATCATTAACATACTTAGTCTTTAAAAGATTAGTTCCGATATTTTTCTTCTGACATTTTCTTTATATATCTTTGTACATCTTCATCTTTATATCCTTTTGCTATTCCGTTTAAGTTCTTAGTTATAACTTTTGCAATTGCTGTTGAAAGTACTCTGGCATCTGTTCTTGGATATGTAACCAATTTTTTCTCATATAAGTTTTGAATAATTTCTAAAGTTTCATCAGGTTTTATTTTAAATCTTTTTGTACATTCATTTTGAATTTCTGCTAAGTTAAATAAAAGAGGAGCATTTTCTTTTTGTTTAGATTTTTTTACCTCTTTTACAATAGCTTTTTTATCTTTTAATGAGAGTATAAAATCCTTAGCATCATTTTCTTTTTTAAAACCGGTATCATTATATAATTTAGGTGAATTAAATGTACTTGAACCTTCAACAGATTTCCAATCAGCTTTAAATCTTCCATCTTCTTTTCCAAATGTACCTACTATTTTGTAATATTTTGTTTTCTTAAAATTTCGTATTTCTCTTTCTCTTTCAACTACCATTCCAAGCACACATGTCATAACTCGTCCCACTGAAATTGAAACCTTATCTTCCTCAAGTTCTTTTGCAAGTCTTCTTCCATATATTATAGAAAGTAACCTAGAAAAATTAATTCCTATTAAGTAATCTTCCTTTGCTCTTAAGTATGCAGAATTAGATAAACTATCATATTCTGACAATTCTTTTGCTTCCTTTATTCCTCTATTTATTTCCTCTTCTGTTTGTGAGTCTATCCATACTCTTTTTTTATCTTTTCCCTTTACTCCAATTGCTTGGTCTACCAACCTATATATATATTCTCCCTCGCGTCCTGAGTCTGTTGCAACATAAATTGTATCCACATCGTCTCTGGTTAATATTCCTTTAATTATATTAAATTGATTTTGCACATTTGATATCACTTCATATTTATATTCTTTTGGCATAAATGGTAAAGTATTTAATCTCCAAAACTTTAGATTTTCATCATATTTTTCTGGGTATGACATTGTAACCAAATGTCCCACACACCACGTTATAATCCACTCTTCAGATTCCATATATCCATTTTGCCTTTTTGTGTTTATTTTAAGCACTTTTGCAAATTCCATCGCTACTGATGGCTTCTCTGTTATTAATACTTTCTTTCCCAATTTAATTGCTCCTTGTATTAAAACTATAAAGCAAGTATATCACAACCTTTATTTTAGTATCAAGCAGAAAGTTTTGTATTTAATTTTTTATACTACTCGTTCAATTTTTTATTAACTTATTGATATTTTTTTTATTTGCTAGTATACTAACTAAAGTAATTATTTTTTAAGGTGATTTTATGAGTGAAAATTTTATTCCATCTAAGGATAAACTATATCCTGAAATTTATATCGATAATTTTAGAGAACTTTTAGATTCAATTCACAAATATTCTTCGAAAAATGCTTTTTGCTTCAAAAATCTCAAGACAAACGAAATTGTAAAAATTACTTATAAGCAATATATCGATGATATTATTGGTTTGTCTACTAAATTTTTAAGTTTAGGCTTATCTGGTAAAAGAATTGCAATTATTAGCCACAATAAATACCCTTGGCCTGTAAGCTATATGGCCATACAAACAGGTGGTATGATTGTAGTTCCATTAGATTATCAACTTCCAATTAATGAAATAGAATTGTCCTTAATTAGAAGCAATGCAGAAGCTGTTATTTTTGAAGAACCTTTTATGGATACATTTAAGAAAATTAGAGAAAATGGTAAAACAAATCTAAAATATTATATTTGCATGGAATTAGAAGAAGATACTGATGGATTTCTATCTTTCCAAAAATTAGTAGATGCTGGTAGAAAATTAGTTTTAGACGGCAATGACGAGTTTTCTAAAGTTAAAATAGATTCTACTAAAATGTCTATATTATTATTTACCTCTGGCACTACTGGTCAATCTAAAATAGTAATGCTTTCACAAAGAAATATTTGTTCTAATGTATCTGCTATGACAACATTAATTAAAATGCATGATGATGATAATGTACTTTCGTTTTTGCCTTTACATCATACATTTGAATGTACTGCAACTTTTTTATATTGTAACTATACAGGTTGTACAATTTGCTATGCAGACAGTATTAAACAAATTCCTAAAAATCTTTTAGAATATGATATATCAGGTGTTGTATGCGTTCCAGCACTTTTAGAAATTGTATATAGACAAGTTAATAGAACTATAAAATCTAAAGGCTTAACCATTCCTTTTAAAATATTAATGGGTATATCTAATTTTTTGAGAGTCTTTCACATTGATATTAGAAAAAAGGCTTTTAAGTCAATCTATGATAGCTTAGGACATAAATTGAGACTAATTTTATATGGTGCTGCATCTGTAGATAAAAAAGTTATCAAATTTTTTGAAAATATAGGTATTGTTGTTATTGGTGGTTATGGCTTAACAGAAACATCTCCTGTTATTTCTTGTGAAAATGATAAATATAGAAATCCTGGTAGTGTTGGTTTTCCTCTATTTTGTGAAGAAGTTAAAATTAATAATCCAGATAAAGAAGGTAATGGTGAAATATTAGTTAAAGGTCCAAATGTAATGCTTGGTTATTATGAGAATGAAGCAGCTACAAAGGAAATTTTAGAATACGGCTGGTTTCATACTGGAGATTTAGGAAGATTTGATAAAAAAGGTTTTCTATATATTACTGGTAGAATTAAAGACATGATTGTTCTAGATAATGGTAAAAAAGTATTTCCAAATGAAATTGAGAGTTTGTTTAATAATTCCAATTTAATTACAGAAAGCTTTGTATATGCAAAACGTGAAAATAAGAACTTAAAACTTGGAGTTAAGATTGTATATGATGAAAACAATGAAATTTTACAGGGTAAAACAAAAAACGAGATCTTTGCTATGCTATCTGATGTAGTAAAAAAAGTAAATAATGAAATACCAAAAGATAAACAGATTCAATATATTACCATTACAACCCCCCCTTTAATAAAAACTACTACACAAAAAATAAAAAGATTTGAAGAAATAAAACATATAGACAACTAGTATTAATAAAAAATAGTTCCAATAAAAGTTATAATGGCTTTTATTGGAACTATTTTTTATGTTTTAGAATTTTCACTATTGTTTGTGAAGTTCCATATTTCTTTAACTCAAACTTTGCATTTGTAAAATCTGTCCATTCTATATTTGGATTTTCTTCTTCACCTTCTGTACTAGGATTAATGTCATTTACTTCTACTACATTAAAATTTAATATTATTAATGAAATAAAAACTATTAAAATTATCTATACTATTAATTTCTTTTTCATTTTTTTCCTAAATCTTTTTATCCTTTTAGTATCTTATTTTTTAGCTTTTGTCTATTTATCGCCTCCTTATAAAATTGACATAATTGTATATCAACTCTAATTTGCATATTTAATATTATATTGATAACTTTCACATTTCGCAGTATGTCTCATTTTATATGATAATATCAAAACATATATTTTTATTCATTATCTTAGCTGTTATAACAAATTAAATTTTATATTATAACTAAAACTTATACAAATATATATACCAACTAAATTATTGTATTTTTCTTATAAATATTGACATTTAGTGGTATACTAGTGTAAAATTATGTGATATGGGGTGTATTTACGCTTTATATATTATATAAATCACTAAATGAAATGGGGAATTAGAAAATGAGTATTTATAGAACTCATACTTGTAATGAAATTAGTTTAGAAGATGTAGGAAAGCATGTAAAAATTGCGGGATTTGTTGAAACAATACGTGATTTTGGTGGTCTTGTTTTTCTTGATATACGTGATATGTATGGAGTTACTCAAGTAGTTACTTCTGGAAAAACTGAAGATGTTGATTTTGCATCAAGGATTCCAATTGAGTCCAGTGTATCTGTTGAAGGTACTGTAAGAAAAAGAGATCCTGAAACAGTAAATGAGAAAATAAAAACTGGTCTTGTTGAAATTGCTATTGAAAAAATAGAAATTCTAGGAAAAAGAACTAAGGACCTTCCTTTTGAAGTTAATTCAAACCAAGAAGTTAGAGAAGACTTAAGACTTCAATATCGTTTTCTAGACTTAAGAAATACTAAATTAAAAGATAATTTAATATTAAGAGCTAAAGTTTTACAATATTTAAGAAATCAAATGATTGAACAAGGATTTTTAGAGGTTCAAACGCCTGTACTTACAAGTTCTTCACCAGAAGGTGCAAGAGATTACTTAGTTCCAAGTAGGTTACATCCAGGAAAATTCTATGCTTTGCCTCAAGCTCCTCAACAATTTAAACAGTTACTTATGGTCTCTGGTATAGATAAATATTTCCAAATTGCTCCATGTTTTAGAGACGAAGATGCCAGAGCAGATAGATGCCCAGGAGAATTCTACCAATTAGATATGGAAATGTCATATGCAACTCAAGAAGATGTTTTTTCTGTAATAGAGCCTGTTATGTATAATACATTCAAAACATTTTCTAATAAAAAAGTAGCTGAATATCCTTTCCCTAGAATTCCTTATCGTGAAGCTATGGTAAAATACGGAAGTGACAAACCAGATTTAAGAAACCCATTATTTATTATAGATTTAACAAACTTTTTCCAAAAATGTACTTTTAAGCCATTCCATAATAAAGCTGTTCGTGCAATAAAAGTTACTGGTCATATGTCTAAAGGTTTCCATGAAAAAATGCTTGAATTTGCAAAATCAATTGGTATGGGAGGACTTGGATATTTAGAAGTACAAGAAGATTTAAGTTATAAAGGTCCAATAGATAAATTTATTCCAGATAATTTAAAGAAAGAATTATTAAACTTAGCAGACTTAAAAGTTAACGATACCATATTCTTCATAGCAGATGACGAGCCAATTGCAAATACTTTGGCAGGTCAGATAAGAACAGAACTTGGAAAAAGATTAAATTTAATAGATGAAAACATATTTAGTTTTTGTTGGATAATAGATTTTCCAATGTATGAATTAGATGAACGTGGGAAATTAGACTTTTGCCATAATCCATTCTCAATGCCACAAGGCGGATTAGAAGCATTAGAAAATCAAAAACCATTAGATATTTTAGCATATCAATACGATATAGTATGTAATGGTATCGAGCTTTCATCTGGAGCTGTTAGAAACCACGATCCAGAAATTATGGTAAAAGCTTTTGAAATTGTTGGTTATACTAAAAAGCATATAGAAGAAAAGTTTAAAGCATTATTTAACGCATTCCAATATGGTGCTCCACCACATGCTGGTATTGCACCTGGAATTGATAGAATGTTAATGCTTTTAACAAATTCTGAAACTGTACGTGATGTTATAGCATTCCCAATGAATAGTAAATCGCAAGATTTATTAATGGGCGCTCCAGGAACAGTTACAAAAGAACAATTACAGGATGTTCACATTAAATTAGATTTACCAGACAAAAAATAAACATTTTTAAATAGAGGAGGAAATTATTTTTTGATAATTCCTCCTCTATATTATTATTTTCCATAATAGCTGTCTAATAATATTTGTTTTAATTCACTAACTAATGGAAGTCTTGGGTTGGCTGTTGTGCATTGGTCTTCAAAGGCTCTATCTGCTAAAATGTCTACCTTTGCTAAAAATTCTTGCTCGTCTATTCCAGCTTCTTTAAATGATTTTGGAATATTTAAGTCATTGTTTAATTTTTTAATTTCTTCAATTAAAGAGTTTACTCCTTCTTCGTTTGTATATGCTGGGAAGTTCATTCTTCTTGATAGGTCAGCATATTTTTGGTCTGCTATAAAGTATTCGTATTTAGGAAATGATACAAATTTTGTTGGCATTTGGCTATTGTATCTTATTACATATGGTAATAAGATTGCATTAATTCTTCCATGTGGCAAATGGAATTCTGCTCCTATTTTATGTGCTAGTGAGTGGTTTA
>JAGHJM010000085.1 GCA_017886645.1 Clostridia bacterium | reverse complement strand
CTAAAGCACTAATAATTATTAATATAATTCCAGTTAGCATAGACATTGTAATAAATGATTCAAATGGATTAAATGCTATAATAAATCCTAATATAATTCCTATTATTGATATTACTAACATACATATCCATCCGCTTTGTTTAATTTCTCTAATCTTGAAAGAAATTTGGAATAAGATTAAGCTTTTCAATATAATCCATACTGAGAATATTACTTGTAAAAATATCATTAATTGTTCTGAATACATTATAATAAATGTTCCTGCAAATATTTCGATAATTCCTTCTACTAGTTCAAAGCTAATAATTTTTTGTGCAGAATCACCTTGAAAATAATTAATTACATGTAAAATACCATCAAGAATGATAATAATTCCAAAAACAATTATAGTAAAATCTAATGTCTCTGATGGTGCTACTAGTAAAAGTATAGCTACTATCAGCATTAAAACTGACGCTAGAATTGACGCTTTTGCATATTTTCTTACGTAATTTTCTAACATTTTTTTCTCCTTTCCATACTAGGATATTGTTCCTTAATATCTTTTGTTTTCACACTATTTTATATCATGATTTTTTAAAAAATGCAATATTGAAACTCAATATTGCATTTTTTTAATTTATTTCTCTATTAAATTCTATTATTACTTTAAACAAATCTCCATCTAAATATATATTAAATGTTCCTCCTTGAAGAGTTGTTAAGCTAGTTGCAATTGAAAGTCCAAGTCCGCTTCCTTCTGTATTTCTAGAACTATCTCCTCTTACAAAACGTTGCATTAATTCATCTGTACTAATATTTAATTTTTCTTTTGAGATATTTTTCATCTGTATTGTTACTTTATTATTATTTGGCAATACATCAATATATACTCTTGTATTTTCCATAGCATATTTTGATATATTTGAATACATATTTTCTAGTACTCTATACATATATCTACTATCTGCTTTTATATATACTGGTTTTTCTGGAAGAGACATCACTTCATCCAATTTCCTTGCTTTAAATTTATCTTCAAATTCTCCTGAAATTTGTTTTAGAAGTTCATTAACATTCAATCTTTCCATATTTAATTTTATATTTCCTGAAGAAGCTTTTGATGCCTCAACTAAATCTTCTGTTAGTCTTTTTAGTCTTTGTGATTTATTATCTAATATAGTTAGATATTCTCTCGCTTGTTCATTCGGTAGCTCTTCTTTTTTTAACAAATCTACATAATTTATTATTGATGTAAGTGGCGTTTTTATGTCATGTGACACATTTGTAATTAACTCTGTTTTTAATCTTTCACTTTTTAGCTTTTCATCTATTGCATTTGATAATCCTCCGGCAATATCATTTACTTGTACTGCTACATCATATAAATCTCCTTTATATCTTGTTACATCTAAATGAACTTTTGTATTACCTGAATATATTTGCTTTATTGCATCTTTTATTTCATATAATTTTATACATAGTTTATTTATTTCATAAAAGCTATATATCCATAAGGCAATAAGAAATATTATACCTATTCCATCTATTAAACTTATACAAATTACATTTATTAAAACAAATACTATAAAAATCCATAATAGCTTTAAAGTTATATTTGCATTTTTAGTCATTATTAATATAATATTCTTTATTCTTCTTAATACTCTATACGTCAAAGTACTCTTTATTAGTGTTTTAGACTTTATTCTTTTTATTAATGTTTCTAATGTAAATACCCCAGCCATATACATTATTACTGTACCTGTTATTATACCTGTGCACATTACTATTAAATTGTCCGAATATACTGCAGCAACAAATCCAGCTCCTATTAACATTAAAGTGCCTGTTAATATAAATGCTACCAATAAAGGTATTCTATCAAAAGAATTTAATATAACCTCTCCTTTTTCATTTTTTAAACCTATAAAACAAAATGTAGTAATTGTCATAACTATAATTGCTATAATACTTATTGGCAATAGAATTAATGCTGGTTTATATGTTACTTTTGCTATATCAAATATAATATTAGTTGTTTTATATTGATCATAATATGGCAAGTTATTTTCCAAACTAGTATATACTGTATAGTTTCCTTCGTTATATATATACTCATATACAGTTTGGTATCTTACTTCTTCCTTTTTTAACTTGTCAATTGATGTAGTAATCTCTCCGTTTTCATAATTCCAATATGTTGTATTTTGACTTAACCTATTTTTTATTCCTTCAATATTATCTGTCATCATAGTATGTTCTACATTAGTAAAAGCCATATTTTCTTCATTATTTATTATTAGATACTTAAAGTTTTTGTCATCTCCTGACAAATAATTAATTATTCCATCTGCATCATTTATATTCACATTTGTTTGTGTATCATAATATACTCCAGCACCACCACTAATATAATATTCTTCTCCTTCTTCTGTCTCGGCTCTTCTATAATTAGCGTTTATACTAAAGTTATTTACTATTGAAGTAGCATACATGTCTTTAAAATCATCTGTTGAAAAAAAGTCATTTGCTTCTTGTATTTGTTTATTTTCATTTCCGTAATATAAACTTAAAGCAGAAAAAATTAATATTATAATGAATATTGGTATTAAAACATATCCTGTTATTTTTATTAATCTTTTTGTACTATTTCCCATATATGTTTATATGATATATTTAAATTAATAAATATATCATATTCTCCTTTCTTTACATATCTAAATTTTCTATTTTATATCCTATTCCCCATATTACTTTTAAATATCTAGGTTCTCTAGGATTTATTTCTATTTTTTCTCTTATATGTCTTATATGTACTGCGATAATATTTTCTGCACCGTATGCTTCGTCCTCCCATACATTTTCATATATTTGTTCTATTGAATATACTTTGCCTTTATTTTGTGTTAAAAACTTTAAAATATTATACTCTGTTGGTGTAAGTTTAACGTCTTTTCCTGCTACTGTTACTTGTTTTGTATTATCATCTATTATTAAATCACCAGATTTATATGTATTTTCACTTGTTTTTTCTGCAATTGAACCTAATGTTGTGTATCTTCTAATTTGTGAATTTACTCTTGCTATTAATTCTAGTGGATTAAATGGTTTTGTTATATAGTCATCTGCTCCATTATTTAAACCTGAAATTTTATCATAGTCTTCTGATTTTGCAGATAACATTATAATAGGTACACTTTTATCTTTTCTAATTAAACTTGCTACACTAATTCCATCTAATTCTGGCATCATTATATCTAATATTACTAAATGAATATCTTCATTTTCTTTTATGATTTTTAATGCTTCTTTTCCATTATATGCTTTAAAAATATTATATCCTTCTCTTTTTAAATAAATTTCTATTGCTTCTACTATTTCTTTATCATCATCACATACTAAAATATTATACATATTTCCTCCTTAAATCTTCGTATTAATTAATATAGCATATATTTCTTAAGAAAAATTCATATTATTTATTAATTATTTATTAATTATTACTTTTAGGCAACGTTGTAGCTTTTTCTTTTATCTTTCTTTTTTTATTTTTTGTTTTAAATTCTACAAACTCTATTACAAATAACTTTATTACAGCCATCACTGGCACAGCTAAGAACATTCCTAATATCCCAAAATAAGCTCCTCCGACTGTTACTGCAAATATAACAAGTAGTGGACTCATTTTCAATGAACTTCCTACTATTTTAGGATTAATAACATTTGCGTCTATTTGTTGCAATACTATAACAACTATTGCCATTATTATTGCCTGACCAATTCCTCCTGTAAATATTGTTACAATAATTGCTATTATTACAGCTATAATTGCTCCAAAGTATGGGATTAAATTAAATAGTCCTATCATAAATCCTAAAAATATTGCATATCTTACTCCAAGTATTGACATTGCAACAGATGTTAAAATTCCTACTACTATCGCATCTAAAATTTGACTTGCTAAAAATCTAAAAAATATTGCATTTGATTTATAAAAGTATTTTCCGCTTCTTAAATATATATCTTTCTTAAATAAAGCTCTAGCACATTTCTTGATGAATGATAAAATCTCTGTTCTTTCTGCTAATATATATATTGATACTACAAAAGCCACAAATGCATTAAATATTCCACTTACTATATTAATTGCTCCTTTTAAGTAATTTATAATGCTTTCTATACTTGCAAACCTTTGTAAATCAATATCTTGAATTCTATTTATAGCATTAAGGACAATATCACTTTTTAAAAATGACTCTGCTGGTAATTGTTCAATTGCATTCATTGCCGCATTATAATAATTTTGAATATTATTTATAAAATCTATTCCGCTATTTACTATAGCAGGAATTACTAATGTCAATGCAACTATCACTAAAACTATCAATATTAAATATACTGTTAATATAGATAAAACTCTTGCATGTTTATTTATAAAACTTTTCTTTTTTGTTTTCCTATAAAGGTTTTCTATTCCTTTGCAAGGCATATACAATATATATGCAATTAATAACCCCACAAAAAATGGCATAAGCACACTAAAAAGTTTGCCTATCCACTCTCCTATTTGTGTAAAATTATCTAATAGCTTATATACTAAAATTAGTAAAACTCCAATTAAGAATATAGCAAGATAATCTTTTACATTGCTTTTCTTCTTATCCATTAGCTTTCCTCCTATACTAAATATTTATTTCTAATCCTATAGGACAATGGTCACTACCTAAAATGTCACTATATATCGTACTTTCTACAATCTTATTTGATATGGATTTAGAAGTAATAAAATAATCTATTCTCCATCCAACATTCTTTTCCCTTGCATGAAACATATATGACCACCAAGTATATGCATCTTCTTTGTCTGGATATAAAAATCTAAATGTATCTACAAAACCAGATTCTAACAATTTTGTCATTTTTGTTCTTTCTTCTATTGTAAAACCTGCGTTATTCGTATTTGTTTTAGGATTTTTTAAATCTATTTCTTCATGTGCTACATTTAAGTCTCCACAGTATATTACTGGTTTTTCTTTATCCAATTTTATTAAATATTTCCTTATTTCATCTTCCCAAATTTGTCTATAATCTAGTCTTTCTAATTCACGTTTAGAATTTGGTGTATAACAATCTACTAAATAGAACTCTTTATACTCTAAAGTTATTACTCTTCCTTCTTTGTCATGTTCTTCTATTCCTATTCCGTATGTAACATTTATTGGTTTTTCTTTAGTAAACACTGCTGTTCCGGAATATCCCTTTTTTAATGCACTATTCCAATAAGAATAATATTCCTTAAATATATTTCTTATTTCATCTGTTATTTGCTCTTCTTGCATTTTTGTTTCTTGTATACAAAAAATATCTGCATTAACTTCGTTAAAAAAATCTGCAAACCCTTTAGTTATAGCAGCTCTTAATCCATTTACATTCCATGAAACTAATTTCATAATTATCTCCTTTTTATTTAATTCACATATAAAACTATAACATAAACCTTAAGCTTTTTCAATATTTACCATCCTCTATAACCAAAAAGAGAGAGAATTACTTTTATAATTCTCTCTTTTATATATATTACATTGCACTAAAGTACCAGTTTCCACCAATGTTTACACTTCCTGCTGTACTATATCCTCTAAAGCTTAAATAGTTATGATTTCTTTTACCATTTAATGCATCTTGTACAGCTTGTTTTACATAGCTTGGATAATTTCCGTTTAATCTTTTTTTCCAGTGACTATCTATAGAATAACAGAATTGGTTTGGTGCCATATATTGGCTTAATGGGTCTGAGCCATATTTTTTCCATCTACTACTTTGTGCTCTATTTGCTGCACATGTAATAACTGCTAAGGCTCCATTATAACTTGAGCCACATTCTTGTGCTGTAATTGCACATAATAAGTCTAATTCACTTGCTGAATATGACCATGTTCCATTTGTATATCTAACTGTAGCACTTCTTGAAACTGTTTGCTTTTGTCTAACTTCTACAATTTTATCAACTGGCTCTTCTATTATTTTTTCTGATAATTTTATTTTTTCTATTTCTTTATCATTTTGATATTTTACTTTATAAGTTATTTCTTTTAAGCCGTTTTTTCCTTCTTGTACAACATTATCTTGTTTTTGACTTGCTCCTGAAGAAACATCTTTTGTAACTGTTTCAAATGGTATTGTTTCTTGTTCTGTAACTATTTTTTCGACAATATTATCATATGAAGCTAAAATTTCTTCTGCTGTAACATTTACTGAACTTTCTACTTCTGTAGCTTCTTCTACCGTTTCTTCTGACTCATTTGTTATCCTTATTGTATTATTGTCTGATAACTCTTCATTTTTGTCTGGTACTGTTTTTTCATCTTCTAATAATACAATGTGATTTTCATCTAATATCTCTGAAACCTTTCTTTTTGTTGTTAAAACATTCATTTCATATCCACTAGAAAGAATAATTTTTACATTAGTTGCTTGCACATTTCCTGCAAAAACTGTTGCACTTGTTACGAAAAATATAAATACAATACTAATGACTAAAACTTTTTTCAGCGACACAGATGCTTTATCATTCATTTTCATAAAAAATTTTTCCTCCTTTAAAAGCAACATGGTTATTATACCATCTTATAAAAAATTTGTCAAATTTCCTGCTAGCTTTTAAATTCCTTCTCCTTCAAAGGGATTGTTTTTTTGACTATTTATATAAATTTTAAAACACCCTATATTATAATATATGAGGCTTGTACTTAAAATATTACTAATATTTTTATTTTTTATAAATTATTTAAATTTATTCCTGATTTTATTTTATCTATAGCATTGTAATAAGTACCGCTAATTGTTGAAATTGACTTATTTAGTAAAGATGATATGTCTTTAAAAGTTAAATTATTCCATAATCTTAAGAAAACTATTTTTTGTTCATTTTGAGATAAATTTTTTAAAGTTTGACTATATAATTGTCTTATTTCATTATTTTCAATTTCGTCACTTTCAACTTCAATATTGTAATTATATAATTCACTAATATCTTCGAATGATTGTCTATTTTTTATTAAATCTTTACATGCATTTTTAGAAACTGTATAAATCCAGCCAACTTCGTTTTTATCTGGCAACTTTTCTTTTTTTAGCAAATACATTTTTAAAAATATGTTTTGACAAGTATCTTCACTGTCTTCTCTATTTTTAAGCATAGAAAATGTTATATTTTTCACAAATACAGAGCATTCAGAATAAATTTTATTAAAAGCTTCTGAATTACCATTTTTATACTCTTGAAATGCTCTTTTTACATTTTCCTTATTCATAATTTTACCCTTTCTTTTTAAGTAAAACTTTTCTTAGATAAGGATACTATATTTTTACATTTTTTACAATATTTTTCAGAAATTTTGTAATTTTTTGTAAAACAAATAAAAATACTGCAAAATTTGCAGTATTTTTATTTGTTTTAAATTTCGTATCTTACTTCCATGACTGCTGTTGCATCTTCATCTCCTTCTAATGTATTTGGTACGGAGAATACTATATATTTTTTGTCTGTTTTTATATCATAAAAATATATATACTCAACATCTTGATTATTAACTATAATTTTTTCATCTTTCATAATATTCTCGCTAACATCTTTTATTGCTTCAGATTCTAATGCCTTTATCTTATTATCTGTTAATGTAGTGCTTAATTTAGAATTGCTTTTTAACAATAAATTTTGTTTTGCTAGGTCAATATTATTATCATAAATATTTACTACATTGCCGTTCTTTAATTCTATTGTATATCCTGCCTCTGTTTTAAATTCTCCTATCTTGAATTGTAAGTCTATATATTCAGCTTCTACTACCGTCTCATTAGTACCTATTTCTTCACTCGTTAAATTAGAATAACTTATATCATAATTATCTATATTAAACTCCGTATTATTTTTTTTAATCGTCTGTATTGCATTATTTAAGTTTTCTTTTTCATTATATTTATCTGTTACATTTATTAATCTCTTATCTTCTGACATTGTACTAGCCATACTATTGGTTCTATACTTGCCTATCTTTATATTAGGATCTCCATGATGCCATATATGACCGGTTTTAATATTAGGGTACAAATACATAAAGCTATTAGCATATTTTACTGCATCATCTACGCCATAACCTTGACTCAACTTTTCGTGATATCTACTTGACCAGCTGGTTACACTTGGTAGATGTATTTCCTCTCTAAAACCTAATGTTACTTGTGCTCCACTTTCAGCAGTTTTATATGAAATACTAGTTCTATCTGGTACATTATCTACTCCTGCTGTATTACAACATAAATATGTAACTAAAATTGTTCCGCTTTCTCTCCATGGAATATCATTTGTTCCAAAAAATCTTCTCAGTTTTTGATCCACAGGATATGTTATTGAATCTCCTACACAAATTCCAGTTTTTGAATATGATATATGATCAGGACTTCCATGTGTTGCAAAAAGTTGAACATCAGCATATAAATATTCTCCAAAAATCTCAGGTTCTGGATTTCCTATTGCATAACTATGATAACCTACATCAAGATATTTCTGTGCAGCATCTGCGACAACATCAATTGTATCAAGATCGTCAAATTTTGTAGCAACTGAAAAAGCTAAATTTTGACTTGCGAATACGGTATTACCTGAAAACATGTAAATATTTAATAAAATTACTACCAAAAAGATTGTAATAATTTTTTTTATTCTTACAGATTTCATATAAATCCTCCTTTTTAATATTTTCTTCCATAAAATTTTTATTCTGCAGGCACTTCATTCATAATTTCTACTTCATTTGAAACTTCGGTATTATCTGGATATATAACATCATTCATTGAATTATACATTAGAAATTCCTCTAGTTGTTCTGTTAAATTTCCTGGTGCATATCCATCTTTGTACTCTAAAAACCACGTTCCTATATCTACTATATCTTTTCTAGTTCGTGGATATTTATATATCTTGTATCCTAATCCAAGATATATTTGCGTTCCATCCATAACTGGTCCCACGCTAACGGAAAATATAGGCTTCTGGTCTTTTTCTAGTCTAGCTTTGTCAATACTTCCAAAGATAATTCCTAAAACTAATAATATGTTAATTACTATTAGTGTTATCATTATTATTAATGTTGATTTCTTCTTTGGCATTATTACATTCCCCCTTTCTATAATTAAGACTGTAAAATTTACATTTTTTTACGGCATTTTTCTACATTATTTTTATACACATATCTTTCACATATTTTTCTTGTAATAGGCATATTTTTGTGTTATTATTAATTTAATTTTTAAATAGGAGGGTGTATTATGCTAGGAGTCATGGTTATTATTGGCATTTTACTAGTTATTGCTATTGTAATAGCTGTAGTTATAGTAGTAATATACAACAGCTTGGTTACAGCAAGACAAATGGTAAAAAACGCATGGAGTCAAATTGACGTTCAATTACAAAGAAGGTTTGATTTAATTCCAAACTTAGTTGAAACAGTAAAAGGTTACATGGAACATGAAAAAGGTGTTTTAGAAAAAATTTCTGAACTTAGATCATCTTGGGCAAATGCTCAAACTGTATCAGAAAAAGCAAGCTTAGACAATCAACTTTCTGAATCTCTAAAAACTATTATGGCTGTTTCTGAAAATTATCCAAACTTAAAAGCCAATCAAAACTTTTTAGAGTTACAAACAGAATTAACTTCTACAGAGAATAAAATTGCATATTCTAGGCAATTCTATAATGATAGTGTAACAAGATACAATATCAAATTAGAAACATTTCCATCTAATTTAATTGCATCAATGTTCCACTTTAAAGCTGAAGACTTATTTGTAGTAGATAATGAAGAAGCTAAAAAGAATGTAAAAGTAGATTTTTAATTATATCTTACATTAAATGCACAAAAGGATTCTTCTTTTGTGCATTAATTTTTGATAAAAGGATTGATTATATGTATCAAGATATTAGAAAAAATAATATAAAAACAGGATTCATCATTTTCCTATTTATTGTTGTAATAACTTTAATTATATATTTTGTTTGCATGGCATTTGATTTAGGTATTTTTTCTATAGTTATAGCCCTAATTTTTTCGATTATATCTGCTTGGGGGTCTTACTATTATAGTGATAGGATTATTTTATCGTTAAATAATGCAAGACCTGCTACAGAAGAAGAAGATAGGAAATTAGTAGCTATTTTAGATGGCCTTATGGTAGCTTCTGGCTTAGAATACAGACCAAGGTTATATGTTGTAGATGACCCACAGCCAAATGCATTTGCCACAGGAAGAAATCCTAAAAATTCCATTATTTGTGTAACAACAGGACTTTTAAATAAACTAGATTATTACGAATTAGAAGGTGTAGTAGCACACGAATTATCACATATCAGAAATTATGACATTAGATTATCTGCAGTTGTAACTGTAATGGTTGGATTTGTTGTAATGATTTCCGATTTTATCTCAAGAATTCTTTTTTGGGGAGGAGTCGATAATGACAGAGATAACGATAGAGCAAATCCTATATTAATGCTTATAGGTCTTGTATGTTTAATATTAGCTCCTATTTTTGGTCAACTTATGAAACTTGCCATTTCTAGAAAAAGAGAATATTTAGCAGATGCTACGGCTGTAGAATTTACAAGAAATCCAGATGGACTAATATCTGCATTAATTAAAATATCTGATGATCCATCCGAATTAAAAACAGCAAATAAAGCCACAGAAAATATGTATATTGTAAATCCATTTAGAAAAAGTAGAAGGAAAAAAACAAGCAACATATGGTCTACACACCCATCAACAGAAGATAGAATAGAAGCATTAAGAAATTTAAAATAATTAAATTATATAAATTTACAATTTTTAGATGTGTCCCCAGTTACCACTTTTCTGGTAATTGGGGACGTTTCCTAATTACCACGTTTTGGTAATTTAGAAACGTCCCTGATTACCACATTTGGTGATTTTGGAAACGTCCCTAATTACCATGTCCTGATGCTGTAGAGTTTGCAGGCATTTTCAAATGTTATTTTTGCTATTTCTTCAAGTGATAGCTCTTTTACTAATGCTATTTTTTCTGCTATATGTATTAAGTTTCTGGAATCGTTTCTTTTTCCTCTATGTGGTTCTGGTGATAGATATGGACTGTCTGTTTCTATTACTATTCTATCTAATGGAACCATTTTTATAATTTCGTCTGCATTTTTTGAGTTTTTAAATGTTATTGGTCCTGCGAATGATATATAAAATCCTAGTTCTAGTGCTTGTTTTACTAATTCTCTATTTAATGGGCAACAATGGAATACTCCTGGCTTTATCACTTTTTCAATATTTCTAACTATATTTAGTGTGTCATCTACTGCTTCTCTTGTATGTATTACTATAGGAAGATTTAATTTATTTGCTATTTTTATTTGCTTTATAAATGCTTGTTTCTGTATTTCTTTGTTTTCTTTATTCCAATAATAGTCTAGCCCTATTTCGCCTATTGCAACGACTTTCTTATTTTCTCTCGCTAATTTTTCTACTTTTTCTAACTGTGTTTGTAATTCATCATTGTTAGTTGGTATATCATTAGGTGATATTCCACAAGTAGCATAAATATAGTCATACTTTTCTGATAATTCAATTGCTTTTTTTGAACTTTCTAAACTATATCCAGCACTTATTATTTTTTTAACTCCAAATTTAAATATTTCTTCTATAATTTTTTCTCTATCTCCATCAAATTTTTCGTCATCATAATGAGCATGTTGTTCAAATAAATTCATATTCTTACCTCTTTTCCATTTAAATAATGTACCAGTATATGGTACATTTATTTTTATTATTATTTACTAATCTTTTAATATAGCAACAAAATTTGCAACTGCATAATCTTTTATATGTGAAAGACTTAAGTCCATACTTTCTATTTTTATAAAATCCATATTATTAAGTTCTACTTTTGGTCTTCCTTTTTCGGAATTTTTTATGCATATATTAGTCCAAATTTTATCATTATAATTTTCTAATTCTTCAGAAAGTGCTTTAAATATTGCTTCCTTTGCAGCAAATCTAACTGCAAAATGTTGATATTCCATTTTTCCAGAATTTTTACAATATTCTATTTCTTCTTTGGTATATATTTTATTTAAAAAAATGTCTCCCATTTCTTTTATTGCTTTTTCTATTCTGTCTACTTCTATAATATCGATTCCTGTTTTTATTTTCATAAACACTCCTTTTTGAAGGATTACATCTTATTAATTTATTAGTCCATAAAATATCATTAAACCTATAGCAACTAAAATTAATATTATAATATTTTGTTTTATTCTTGTTTTTTCTATATTGCCACTTTTATATATCATGTCACATTTATTTTTTATTTTATTAAAAGTCTTCTCAATATTTAACTTATCTTCCCAGTTTTTTTCTAATTGTTTGCCTGTCTCGTCATTTGTTGTCTCTTCTATCCACAATGTTTTAGTAAAATCAACAAATTCTTCTTCTGAGTTTTCTTTATCTAAATTAAAATTTATTTTTGATAAATATATCTTTTTATATAATGTTAAAATATATGAATATAGTTGTTCATTTTCAAATCTAAAAGGTAACACTGTATAATTTTTTGTATTTATATCTGACGTAAGTAATACAGTTCCTATATTTGAAAATCCATATTTTATATATTTTGAATTTGGAATATTATTAAAATAGTCTTCCATTGTTATATCATTTAATTCTTTACTTGCAGGAAGCATTTTAAAAAATTTAAAAAATGTTTTTTCTATAGCTTTTATATCAGAATTTTCGTTCCAGTCTTCTTGTGAAATACATGCATATGAGTATGTAATAAATCTTTCTTGTTCAATATTACATTTTTCTGCTAAATCATTTTTTCCTGTTAGCTTTTCTATAAATTTAGAAATATCTTTAGCATCTTTAAAGCTATTTGTTTGAATTTTTATGTTTTCATATTCTTTAAAATTATTTGCTTTAGATGTTATGTCTCTAAATTTATAATTAAAATTTATTACATCTGTTAAAGTATTACTTTCCCCATCTAATATTGTTTTAAACAATAGAAAGCATATTCCTGTATTAAAACAAATTAGTTGAATTTTACTAATATCAAAAAATAGTCCATCTTCATTTTGTATTTTTCCCTGTGCATTTTGCTTTAAATTATAATCAAAAATTGTGCATGGGAGAGTTCCTAAAAAATTAGATTCCAGTTCATTATCTAGTTTTTCTAACTCTTCCATCTGTCGCTTTGTATATTTAAAGCTCCAAAACATATAGTCTCTTATATATGGCAAAAAGTACTGATATATTGATAAATCTTTAGCTATATCAAATTTTTTTAGTTTGCATTTTGGATCTTTTAATAGTTTGTATATATACTTATTATAATCATTTTTCTCTATTATAAATGGATATATAAAATAAGTATACTGGTATCTTATCTTTAGTTCCAATATTTTTCACTTTCCTCTCTATTACTTTGTATAATAGTTTAAATTTAAATCTTCTCCTAAATGCCATTCATCAATAAATTCTATTAAAGCATTGTTTTCCATTGTGTATTGTGGTTCTACAACTTCCCTTCCTCTTGAATCTATTGCTCCCCAAACGCCGTCTTTTTTTACACTTGCATATCCAAATCTGTTTTGTTCTGTAGCATCATCATAAATATAGTCTACTATTACTATTCCATCTTTATTAACATATCCATATTTGTCATTTTGTTTACTTAAAAATAAAGTGTTACTTCTTAAAAGTTCTATATTAGTTTTTTCTTCAAATGCAAAATTATAGTATTTGTACTCTCCATCTACTCTTACTTTCATGTATCCATTTTCTGTATTTATTTCTGATATAATTCCTGTTAATCTAACATTGAAGTTTCCATCTATTAAATCATTATCTACACTATCACTTGTACTTCCCTCGAAAAATCCTTCTGTTGGTCTATATATTAAACTATCATATTTAAAATCTAATACTACATCTCCGTTTATGTTTATAATTCCATATTTATTGTCTCTTTGTGCTATATAATTATTATTAAATGTATACCTTAGGTCGTCATACTTTGCATTTATTCTTACTTCTCCGCTAAGTGATGTAACTCCATATTTATTATTATTTATTACAATTACATTGTCCCCATTTATAGAAGCTATATCATCAAATTCGTCTGTTAAATAAGTATTTCCATCTCTATCTATTACAGACCATTGACCATTTACTTCTACTACATATTTATTATCTCCATATATTTGTTTTATGTTATCATATTGATTTTCTAATGCTACAGTTCTATCTGATTTAATAACTCCATATTTATCATTTTCGTCTATTAGTATAATACCATCTTCTACTTGCTCCGAAATAGGTATTATATCTTTATAATTATTTTCTGCTATAATAGAACCTATATTATCTATTAATCCTTTTTTTCCTTCTTTTTCTGTAACAAATGTATTTTCAATTCCTTTTAATGAACTAATTGAATCATACTCACAATTTGCAAGCACTTTTCCTTCAAAGTCTATTAATCCATATTTTCCATCCTTTGTAACAATTAGTACATCATCTTCATACCATAAATTATTATTGCTATCATAATTTTCTATAGCTTGAACTGTATCGTATTCTGTAAAGATTTGATCTCCTCTTGAATTTAATGCACTAGTTTTATATTCTCCTGTTTCATAATTTACATCATATGTGCATATAAATATATCTTCTGTTGAATTTGGTACTATAATAGCTTCATCATAGCTTGGTTCTATTATCTCTCTTCCTCTTGAATCTATTACTCCCCATTTACCTTCTGTATATGCAGCAAAATATTCTGTCGCAACTATTTTATTCTCGACATTATTTCCTGTAGCTAGTTTTACTATTGCAAATATTACGACAACTATTAATATTAGTGCAATTGCAACTGCAATTACTTTTTTTATATTTAATTTTGCTTCTCCGTTATATCGTTTTCCTCTACTCATATTTTACCTCCAAAGGATATATTATTATAAAACATAATACAGCCATTTTATGGGTATACTATATCATATTTGTGTACATAATTACAATATATTTTTATTAAAATCTAGATTTCCATAATTTTTAGATTTCATAAACATAAAAAATACACCTCCAAATGTTAACTTTTTGTTTAACATTTGGGGTGTACTTCACTTTTCTGCTTTCTTTCTGTGGAATTTCTAATCTACCTAAGACTATTTAGTTTTTTTATTCTTACGAGATTTTACATATAGCTCACATTCATATGCAAATATTGCTACTACCATTAACATTAAATCTGCTACTATTATTAGTCCTACTACCTGTTCTTTACCTGTCTTGATACTTATTACCATTTCTG
>JAGHJM010000084.1 GCA_017886645.1 Clostridia bacterium | reverse complement strand
GGACGGATCTTGGACTATGACAGCAATTGCATTATAATGGAAACGGGGCGCCGGATATTAATCTACAAGACTGCAATTACAACAATTTCATAGCTCCAACCCCCAAGGGAATCTCCCAAGGGGGATTTTTTTATTTGATAAAATAATAATTATTTGATATAATAACACTGTAATTATTAAAAGGAGGTAATCCATGTTAAAGGTTATTTTTATGGGAACTCCAGATTTTGCAAGAGAGTCCTTAAAAGAAGTTTATGAAGCAGGTTATAAAGTTTTAGCTGTAGTAACAAATCCAGATAAACCAAAGGGTAGAGGAATGAAACTTATTCCATCACCTGTTAAGGAATATGCATTGGAAAAAGACTTAGAAATTTACCAACCTGAAAAGATTAAAAAAAATGAAGAATTTATAAATAAGATTAAAAATTTAAAGCCAGATGTTATATGTGTAGTTGCATATGGAAAAATTTTACCTAAAGAACTTTTAGAAATTCCAAAACTTGGGTGTATAAATGTACATGGTTCATTACTTCCTAAATATAGAGGAGCAGCACCAATACAATGGGCTGTACTTAATGGGGATAAAAAAACTGGTGTTACTACTATGTATATGGATGTAGGAATGGATACAGGCGATATGATTTTAAAAGAAGAAGTTTCAATAGGTGAAGATGAAACAACAGGGGAGCTATGGGAAAGACTAAGCAAAATAGGTGGCAAATTATTAATAAAGACATTAAAAGAAATAGAGAAAGGTACAGCTCCAAGAGAAAAACAGGGAGAAGATTATTCTTTGGCACCTATGCTTTCAAAAGAAATGGCAAAAATCAATTGGGAAGAAATGAATGCAAAAGAAATTAAAAATTTAGTAAGAGGATTAAACCCAATAATGGGAGCATATTCAACATTAGATGGAAAAAAAATAAAGTTTTGGAAAGTACAAGTAGAATCGAATAGTCAAATACTAGAAAAGTTTCCAGAACTAAAAGAATATGAATATAGATTAAATGGATTAACACCAGGTACAATTTTATTTGCTGATGATAAAAAAGGTCTATATATTAAAGCAATAGATGGAATAATAAGTGTATTAGAATTACAGGCAGAAAACTCAAAGAAAATGCTAATAAGAGATTTTTTAAGAGGTACAAAATTACAAGCAGGGACTATTTTTGAGTAAAATTATTAAAAATAGTTGTAAAAAGTACAAGAAATTGATATACTAATTGCATATAAATTGTGATAAATATAAAGGAGGTCTAATTATGGACGAAGAAAAGAAAAATGAGAAAGTTAAAGATTTAGTAGAATCAGAGGTTGCTTTAGAAAATTCAAATATAAAAATAGCTGACGACGTTATTGCTGTTATAGCAGGAGTTGCTGTTGCAGAAGTACCAGGAGTTGCTTCAATGTCAGGAGGATTTGCAGGAGGAATTTCAGAAGTATTAAGTGGAAAGAAAAATCTATCAAAAGGTATAAAAGTAGAGTCAGGAGAAAAAGAAACTAAAATTGATGTTAATATAATAGTTGAATTTGGTGTAAGAATTCCAGATGTTGCATTTGAAATTCAAAATAGAGTAAAAAAATCAGTTGAAAATATGACAGGATTAAAAGTAGTTGAAGTTAATGTACATGTTCAAGGTGTAAATACAGATTCAACATTAGAAAAAGATGAGAACCAACCAAAAGATAATAAATAAGAATCTAAAGGCACTTTAGTTGTGCCTTTTAAGTTTTATAATACTTATAATAGAAGAAAGGGTTTGAGAAAAAGTGAAATTATTGGATAAAATAGGATTAGTATTATTTTCAACATTGATATTAATTATTTCAATTTTATTATGTTTGATGATATTTGGATGGCTAGATTTAGACTGGGTACATTCAATAGTTGCTCAAGCTATATCAGATCAAGTAACATCAAATGTATTATTAGGACTTTCAATAATATTTATATTACTAGCAATAAAATGTATCTTTTTTGATGCAGGATCAAAAGAAAAAAACGAATCAAAAAATAGTATATTGTTAGAAAACTCAGATGGAAAACTTTTAATAACTAGAGAAACATTAGAAAATTTAGTAGATGGAGTTGTTAAAGGATTTGCTGGAGCGGAAAACGTTGCTTCAAAGGTTGAAGTAGATGAAGAAAGCAATGTAAGAGTATTTATAAATATGGAAGTTAAGGAAAATGTGGTTATAAAAGATTTATCTTCTAATATACAAACAAAAATTAAAGAGGCTATAAAAAAGACTTCCGACTTATCAGTAAAAGAGGTAAATATTAAAGTGAAAAACATAATGTCAGAGACAAATACTGTGCAAGAGTAGAAAGGAAGTAAATATATGGATGATTTCAAAAATTTTCTTGCAAAATATGCAGGAGCAATTATAGGTGCACTTATAGCAATTATTTTATTATGTACCCAATTCTATAGATTTATTTTATGGGTAGTTGTAATTGTAGTTTGTGCTTATTTTGGACACTATATTCAAGTAAATAAAGAAAGTGTAAAAGAAAAAGTTAAAAATTTTATAGATAGATTATAATAAGGAGATATTACGATTACCATGAGTAGAACAGAGGCAAGGCGTATGGCTTTTGAATTATTATATAGTTTAGAAGTACAAAAAATAGAAAAAGAAGAAATGAATGAGCAAATAGACTTATACATAGAGAATAATAAAATAACAGATAATAAAGTAATAGAATATATAAGAGACATAGTAAATGGTATACAAGAAAATGATGAAAATATAAATAAAATGATTTCAGATAATTTAGCATCAAATTGGCAAATAAATAGAGTGGCTAAAGTAAATATTGCTATATTAAAAATTGCAATATATGAAATTATATATAAAAAATTACCATATAAAGTTGTTATAAATGAAGCGGTTGAACTAGCAAAAGCATATGGAGATGATAGTTCGTCATCTTTTATTAATGGTGTTTTAGCTAATATAGTAAAAGATATAGATTAGTAACAAAAGGAGAAAATAAGTGGAATATAAAGCAATAACAGTAACTGATTTAAATAAATATATAAAAGAAAAAATTGCAGGAGATGAAACTTTAAACAATATTTTAGTTAAAGGTGAAATTTCGAATTTTAAACTTCATTATACAGGGCATATGTATTTTACTTTAAAAGATGAAAGTTCTTTAATAAAGTGTATAATGTTTAAAACATATACATCAAATTTAAAATTTACTCCAAAAGATGGAATGAAAATTATGGCCTTTGGTACGGTATCAGTATTTGAAAGGGATGGAGTTTATCAATTATATTGTAAAGCTATGCAAGAAGATGGAATGGGAAGCTTGTATACTGCATATGAAGAACTAAAGGCAAAATTAGAAAAGGAAGGTCTTTTTTCACAAGCACATAAAAAAAAGATTCCATATATGCCAAAAGTAATAGGGGTTTTAACATCAAATACGGGAGCTGTTATAAGAGATATAATAAATGTTTCTACAAGAAGAAATCCAAATGTATATTTAAGATTATTGCCTGTTCCTGTTCAAGGAGAAGGAGCAGCAGAAAAAATAGCTGTAGGCATAAAACTTATGAATGAAAAAAAGTTAGCAGATGTCATTATTCTAGCAAGAGGAGGAGGCTCTTTAGAAGATTTATGGCCATTTAATGAGGAAATAGTCGCAAGAACAATATACGATTCAGAGTTACCTATAATTTCAGCTGTAGGACATGAAACTGATTTTACCATTGCAGATTTTGTAGCAGATTTAAGAGCACCAACACCTTCAGCAGCAGCTGAACTTGCAGTACCAAATATTGCAGAAGTAAAATTAAAATTAGATACATATCAAAATAGATTTAGACAATCCCTTAAAAAGAAAACCGAACTTATGAGACTAAGATATGAAAAATGTATGGCAGGAAGGGTATTTAGAGAACCATTACAGAAAATTAATGAAAATTACATGCTTATAGATAATGTAGTAAAGAAAATGCAAAATAGTATTATTACAAAATATAAAGATAAAAAATTAGAAGCAATAAAAATATACTCGAAATTAGATGCATTAAGTCCTTTAAAAACCTTATCTAGAGGATATAGCATTACAGAGCAAGAAGGGAAAATAGTAAAAAGTGTTGCACAACTAAAAAAAGATAATATAATAACATTAAGATTTGAAGATGGAAAATGTAATGCCAAGGTTTTATAGAACAAGAAAGGAGAAGAGATAGTATGAATAAGAAAACGAAAATAGGAATAATTGTAGCAGTAGTTATATTAGTAATAGCCATAATTGCTGCTGTTGTAATTTTTACAAATCCATTTGAACAACAAAACAATGAAGATAGAGAAGCTTTAAATGAGCAAGAAAATTCAATAATAAATAATACAGTGGAAAATAATGAAGTTGTAAATGAAGAAGAGAGTATAACTGTAAATGAAGAGGAAAATAATGCTATAGAAGAACCAGAAGAAAATATGGGTGGAGATTCTGGATATGAGGCAAATACTTCAGATGAAGAAAAAGCTATTGAGTTAGTGAAAGAAGAATGGGGAGAAGATGATACAGTAGTATTTGACTTATCTGGAGTTACAGCTGATGGAAAATATAGAGTGTCTGTTAATAGAGATACAAAAGTTTTAGCTTGGTATATTGTTGATGTTGAAGCAGGAACTGTTACACAAAAATAGGAGGATAAAATGGAAGAAAATAAAGATATGAATTTTGAAGATACAATGAAAAAATTAGAGGAAATTGCAAATGAATTAGAAAAAGGCGACTTAGATTTAGATACATCAGTTACTAAATTTGAAGAAGGAATGAAACTATCAAAACAATGTAATAAAATTTTAGAAGATGCAGAGAAAAGGATTTCAATATTAATTAATAATGGAAATGCTATTGAAGAACAAGACTTTGTACCGAAAGCAGAGTAGTAAATAAAGTAAAAGGGGAAAAACAATGTTTCAAGATATTGGCAAGTTTATTATGGAATATAAATATATAATTATACCTATTTTGGTATGGTTTTTTATACAATTATTTAAGCTTATTTTTGATTTAATAGTAACAAAAAAATTTAATTTTAAAAGAATATTACAAGCAGGGGGAATGCCAAGTTCTCATTCAGGTGTAGTTGTTTCACTTACTACAATGATTGGTAAAGATTTAAGTATTAATTCTCCTATTTTTGCTGTGTCTGTAATATTTGCATTGGTAGTTATGTATGATGCAGCAGGAGTTAGAAGGGCAGCTGGAAAGCAAGCAAAATTATTAAATAAAATTGTAGAAACGCCAGGACTAACTGGAGTACAAGTACAAGAAAAACTTGTAGAAGTATTAGGGCATTCACCAAAAGAGGTATTAGTAGGAGCTTTAATAGGGATAATAGTAGGATTAATATTTTAATATATTTAAGGAGTAGGTTTTATGGAAGATATTGAAATAGCTAGAAATACTAAATTAGAATGTATTGATAAAATAGCAGAGAAACTGAATGTAGAAAAAGATGATATAGAGTTATATGGAAAATACAAGGCAAAAATATCTTTGAATGCTTATAAAAAAACAAAGGAAAAACCAGATGGTAAACTTATATTAATGACAGCTATAAATCCTACTCCTCTAGGAGAAGGTAAAACTACAATGGCTATAGGATTAGCAGATGGCTTAAGGAAAATAGGAGAAAATGCTGTTCTTGCTTTAAGAGAGCCTTCTTTAGGTCCTGTTTTTGGAATAAAAGGAGGAGCAACAGGTGGTGGACATAGCCAAATAGCTCCTATGGAAGAAATTAATTTGCATTTTACAGGAGATATTCATGCAATTACAGCAGCTAACAATTTATTATCTGCTATTATAGATAATCATATATATTTTGGAAATGAACTTAATATAGATAAAGTTACATGGAAAAGATGTTTAGATTTAAATGATAGACAATTAAGAAAGGTGAATACAGGGCTTTCTGAGGAAAAGAATATAGTACCAAGAGAAGATGGATTTGATATATCTGTTGCATCTGAAATAATGGCCATTTTTTGTTTAGCAGAAGATGAAAAAGATTTAAAAAGAAGGCTAGGAAATATTGTTATTGGATATACAAAAGATAATAAACCAATAACAGCTAGAGATTTAAAAGCAGATGGAGCTTTAACAGTTTTATTAAAAGATGCAATAAAACCAAAT
>JAGHJM010000083.1 GCA_017886645.1 Clostridia bacterium | reverse complement strand
GATGATTTATCAAATGGAATAAGAGTAAATGTACCAAGAAGAGTAAGTGAAAACGAAACAAGCAAGGCAACAGTAAGTTTCGAAGTAACAGTAAATGAATTAGCAGAAGATGTATATACAGCAACAATAAAGAACACAGCAGAAGTGGCAAAAGATGCAGATAAACCAGACGAAACAGAAGAGCATGTGGATGGACCAGACATAACTGTAAATAAGCCAGACGTTAAGTTTAGTAAAACAGTAATACCAGAAGGAGAAGTAAAGGTTGGAGATGAATTAACATATACAATAACATTAGATAATAGGGCAGGAACAGCACCAGCAAAAGTACTAGTTAAAGATACAGTTCAAGCAGGAACAACATTTATAGTAGGAAGCATAAAGGTTGGAGGAGAAAACAGAACAGAACTAACAGAAGATAATCTAGCAAGAGGAATAGAAGTAGAGTTACAAGCAGGGGAAAGTAAGGAAGTAGAGTTTAAAGTCACAGTAGGTGACCTTGATAATGGTGCAAAAATAACAAACAAAGCAACAATAGATACAGATGTAAATGACCCAAATAATCCAGAAGAAGAGACAGAGACGACAGAAAATACATATACAGAAGCAATAATAAGTAGTAAGAAAGAAGTAACAACAGAAAAGGGATTAGCATATGTAGTAGAAGGAGAAAAAATAACATACACAATAACAGTAGAAAATACAGGAGACTTAGGACAAGATGTAATTGTAAAAGATAGCATTCCAGAAGGAACAACATTTGTAGAAGAAAGCATAAAAATTGATGAAGAAGAAAGAAAAGATTTAACAGAAGTAGATTTAATAAGTGGAATAAGAATAAACTTAGAAGGAAAAGATAGTAAGAAAATAGAATTTGTAGTAACAGTAAATGATTTAGATAACGGTACGAAAATAAGAAATACAGCAATAATAGATGCAGATGCAAATAACCCAAGTAATCCAGAAGAAGAAACGGAGACAACCGAAAATACATATGCGGAAGCAGTAATAAATAGTAAGAAAGAGGTTACAACAGAACATAATTTGGCATATGTAATAGAAGGAGAAAAAGTAACATATACAGTAACAGTAGAAAACAGTGGAGATTTAGGACAAGATGTATTGGTAAAAGATACAATACCACTTGGCACAACATTTGTAGAAGGAAGTATCAAAGTAAATGGAGAAGCAAGAGCAGAATTAACATCTCAGAACTTAAGAGATGGAATAAGAGTAAATGTACCAGCAAGGACAAATGAAAGTACACCAAGTAAAGTAACAATAAGCTTTGATGTAACAGTAAATGCATTAGAGGGAGATAACTTAATAGGAACAATAAGAAACACAGCAACAGTAAAGAAAGATGCAGACGATGAGGAAAGTCCAGAAGAGCCAACAGAAACAACAGAGATAACAGTAAATAAACCAAATGTTAAGTTTAGTAAAACTGCAAGTCCAGAAGGAGAGGTAAAAGAAAATGATGAATTAACATATATAATTCATTTAGATAATAGCACAGGAACAGCACCAGCAACAGTAATAGTTAAAGATACAATACCAGTAGGCACAACATTTGTTAACAATAGTGTAAAAATTGGTGGAGAAGATAGAACAGAATTAACAGAAAACGACCTAGCAAATGGAATAGAAGTAGAATTAGGGGCAGGAGAAAGTAAAGACGTAGAGTTTAAAGTCACAGTAAGTGACCTTGATAATGGTGCAAAAATTTCGAATAAAGCAGTGATAGATACAGATGCAGACAATCCAAGTAATCCAGAAGAAGAAACAGAAACAACCGAAAATACATATGTAGAAGCAATAATAACCAGCAAGAAAGAAGTAGAAACAGAGAATAACTTGGCATATGTAGTAGAAGGTGAAAAAATAACATATACAATAACAGTAGAAAACACAGGGGATTTAGGTCAAGATGTGTTAATAAAAGATACAATACCACTTGGTACAACATTTGTAGAAGGAAGCATTAAAGTGAATGGAGAAGCAAGAACAGAGTTAACATCACAAAACTTAAGTGATGGAATAAGAGTAAACGTACCAAGAAGAATAAATGAAGAAACATCAAGCAAAGCAATAGTAAGCTTTGAAGTAACAGTAAACACATTAGAGGGAGATGTATTAACGGGAACAATAGAAAATATAGCAACAGTAGCAAAAGATGCAGAAAAACCAGATGAAACAGAAGAACCTGTAGACGGACCAGACGTAACAGTAAATAAATCAGATGTTAAGTTTAACAAGGAAGTAGTACCAGAAGGGGAAGTAAAAGTAGGAGATGAATTAACATATATAATTCATTTAGATAATAGCACGGGAACAGCACCAACAACAGTAGCAGTTAAAGATGTAATACCAGTTGGAACAACATTTGTAGAAGGAAGTATAAAAGTTGGTGGAGAAGAAAGAAGCAATTTAACAGCAGAAAACTTACAGGCTGGAATAGAAGTAGAGTTGCAAGCAGGAGAAAGTAAAAATGTAGAATTTAAAGTCACAGTAAGTGACCTTGATAATGGTACAAAAATTTCAAATAAAGCAACAATAGATACAGATGCAGATGATCCAGATAATCCAACAGGAGAAACAAATACAACAGAAAACACATATGTGGAAGCGATAATAAACAGTAAGAAAGAAGTAGCAACAGAACATAGCTTAGCATATGTAGTAGAAGGAGAAAAGATAACATATACAATAACAGTAGAAAATAGAGGAGACCTAGGGCAAGACGTAATAATAAAAGATAATATTCCAATAGGAACAACATTCGTTGCAGGAAGTATTAAAGTAAATGGAGTTGTAGATGAAAGTAAAACAGTAGAAGATTTAGCAAATGGAATAAGAGTAAATGCACCAAGAAGAGAAAGTGAAACAACAGCAGGAATAGTAAGAATAAGCTTTGAAGTAACAGTAGATGAATTAACAGGAGGAGCATTAACAGGAACAATAGAAAACACAGCACAAGTAGTAAAAGATGCAGAAAAACCAGATGAAACAAAAGAACCAGTAGAAGGACCAGACATAACAGTAAATAAATCAGATGTTAAATTTAGTAAAACAGTAAGTCCAGAAGGAGAAATAAAAGTAGGAGACGAACTAACATATACAATTCATTTAGATAATAGCAAAGGAACGGCGCCAGCAACAGTAATAGTTAAAGATGCAGTTCCAGCAGGAACAACATTTATAGCTAATAGTGTAAAAGTTGGAGGAGAGGATAGAACAGAATTAACAGAAAACGACTTAGTAAATGGAATAGAAGTAGAACTACAAGCAGGAGAAAGTAAAGATGTAGAGTTTAAAGTCACAGTAGGTGACCTTGATAATGGCGTGAAAATTTCAAATAAAGCAACAGTAGATACAGATGCAGATAATCCAGATAATCCAACAGGAGAAACAAATACAACGGAGAATACATATGTTGAAGCAATAATAAGTAGTAATAAAGAAGTTGCAACAGAAAATGGATTAGCATATGTAGTAGAAGGAGAGAAGATAACATATACGATAACAGTAGAAAACAGTGGAGACTTAGGTCAAGATGTGGTTGTTAAAGATAGTATTCCTCAAGGAACAACATTTGTAGATGGAAGTATCAAAATAAATGGAGTTGTAGACGGAAGTAAAACAGCAGATGATTTATCAAATGGAATAAGAGTAAATGTACCAAGAAGAGTAAGTGAAAACGAAACAAGCAAGGCAACAGTAAGTTTCGAAGTAACAGTAAATGAATTAGCAGAAGATGTATATACAGGAACAATAG
>JAGHJM010000082.1 GCA_017886645.1 Clostridia bacterium | reverse complement strand
TCCAAAGAATTCTCTTATTGATGATGTTATCGGTTTTGTATTAATTAATGATTGTGGTGTTACTATATCTAAATCTTGTAAAGTCATTCTTTCGCGAACAACTCTTTCAAGTCTTGTTAACCCAATTCTAAATTGATTTTGTAATAATTCACCTACACAACGAATACGACGATTTCCTAAATGGTCAATATCATCAACATTTCCTATTCCATAGTCAAGATTTAATAAATAGCTAATTGATGCTATAATATCTTCTGTAGTAACATGTTTTGGTATTAATTCATCCATTCTTTCTTTTATTACGTCATGTAATTTTTCTTTTTCGGTTGTTTCAACTATTGAATTTAATACTTCATAATTTACTCTTTCTTTTATATGTAAATTACTTAAATCAATATCTGGTAATATGCTATGAATATTTACTGTTCCATTTCCTATTACTACCACTTTTTTTCCACCAGAATTAATATTTACTACATTAATTCCTGCATCTTGTATTTGTATAGCTATGTCTTCTGTAATCATATTGTCTTTTTCTGCTAGAATCTCTCCTGTAGATGGATCTGCTATATCTTCATATGCAATTTTTCCAGTAATTCTATTTGCTATACTTAATTTTTTGTTAAATTTATATCTTCCAACTTTTGCCAAATCGTATCTTCTTGGATCAAATAGTAGTCCATTAAATAGATTTCTGGCAGCATCTGCTGTAGGTAATTCACCTGGTCTTAATTTTTTATATATTTCTATTAAAGCTTCATCTTGAGTTTTTATTGGATCTTTTTGAAGTGTTGCTTTTATTTTTTCTTCGTCACCAAATAATTCTAGAATTTGTTCGTCTGTAACTATTCCAAGTGCTCTTAATAAAGTTGTTACTGGTATTTTTCTAGTTCTATCAACTCTTGCATAGAATATATCATTTCCATCTGTTTCATATTCAAGCCAAGCACCTCTTATTGGCATAACAGTTGATGTATAAATTCTTTTTCCTGATTTATCAAATTCTGTTGCATAATAGCATCCTGGTGAACGAACTAATTGGCTTACTACAACTCTTTCTGCACCATTTATAATAAAAGTACCACTATCTGTCATAACAGGAAAATCTCCAAGATAAATTTCTTGTTCTTTTATTTCTCCTGTCTCACGATTTATAAGTCTTACTTTTACATGTAGTCTAGTTGCATAAGTTGCATCTCTTTCTTTCGCCTCTTCTTGAGTATATTTTGTTTTTTCTTCCATATAATAATCTAGAAATTCTAATACCAAATTTCCTGAGTAATCCACGATTGGAGATATATCTCTTAAGACTTCACCTAGTCCCTCTTCTATAAACCAATCATAAGAGTCTTTTTGAACTTTAATAAGGTTTGGTATATCGATAGAATCACCGATTTTTGAAAAAGTTTTACGAGAGCATTTCTCATGTTTAATTTCTTTGATCAAAAAAATCACCCCTACAAAATATTAAAGCAGATTTGAAATATATATGGATTTAAAAGAAGTCCCTCTTATCGACAAAATTAGTTTACAAAATTATGAAGTTACTGCTCCTAAACCTATAATTCCGTAAGTAATTTTGAAGAAATTCCTCTTCTTTATAAATTTACATAATCGAACTAAACTAGCAATAAAAAGGTCGCTGGTAAATTTACATAAATACCAACTACCTTTTTTCTTATTTATTTATATTACAATTTTTTATATAAAGACATGCTTTTATATTCCTCTCATGCGTAATTTGGATAATCCTCGCATTTTATAAAACATACTTGTAATATAATACCTTATTTTCCGTAGCTTGTCAAGACTTTTTGTAATATTTTTATTTAAATTTTGTGTCAATGGGGACGGAGAATTTTGACACAAAAATCACGAGTCCAAAAGCCTTTTTTGTGTCAAAATTCTCCGTCCCCATAATAAAATTCCTCAAAATCGTTATTTTAAGCTCGTACGAATATATTTATTTTCTTTTATTTTTTAATATAAGATATATTATTTTTATTAATATTGTTTGGTCATTATTTTGTCGAACGTTTTTTCGTTTTATGTCTTGAAATGCTTTCCAATATATAGTATAATCTATTATACTATGTTGCATATACATTTTAAAAAGAATATAAAATATGACTATATTGGAGGAATATAATTCCATGGAAGAAAATGTTGAAGTTCAAAAAAATGAATCTATTATACATAAAGATAATGCTTTAAACAGGCTAGACTTATCTTTTATTAGACATATTGATTTAAAAGAATATAAGTTAAGTCATTTACTGGCTTACTGGATTTTTGATTTTTCTAATTATCATGATCAAGAAAGAACCTTCGATACAACTAAAATGATTACCTTTAAGCGTGGTAGCATAATAAAAGCAAATTTAGGTTTCAATATAGGACATGAATTAGGTGGTTTACATTATTGTATTGTTTTAGATAAATTTGATAACCCTAAAAATGGAACATTAAATGTAATTCCGTTAACCTCAAAGAAAAATAAAAAGTATCCCAAAAGCTCAATAGATCTTGGAAATGAAATCTTTGATACATTAAATTTTTTGTATTCAAAAGAAATCGAAAAACTTTCTAATAAATATGAAGATATATGGAGTCTCCATGCAGAAAAAGTAACACAATTTACATCTGATTTTGAATATGTAAAAAAGATGAAGAATGAAATCTCAAAAATGAAAAAAGGAAGTATTGCTCTTTTAAATCAAATAACTACAATAAGTAAACAAAGAATATATGATGATGACATTTTAAGAAAAGTTCGTTTATCTAAAGACAGTTTAGATTTATTAGATAAGTATATTATAAAATATTTTACAAAATAATAGGAGAACTGCTATGAGTTCTCCAAAGTCTTCTGACGCCCGACTACAATAACGTAGTGGGAAAGTTAAATATATTATATCATTACATATTTAACTTGTCAAATAATATTTGACATTATTATTATATGTTAAATAATCAAATTTCATGCCTAAATATACAGAAAACAACAGTAATGTATATAAATAAGTAAAACATAAAAATGTGCAGAAATGTGCGTTACCATATAATTTTGATAAATACCACCTCTAATCCCTCAACAAAAGTTGAGGAAATTAAAGGTAACACTCACATCTGCTTTACTTATTTTTTTACACTATTTTTGTAGGATATAATTGCTAAAACTAAATAACTTAGTTTACTATTTTAAATTTTTAAATTTTATTATATAATGTGTTACAAAAAGGAGGATAATAATGAAATTTCCAATAAGTAGTGATGTATTAAAACCAATTAGCGATCTAGGTATTGCATTACTAGATAAAATAGAAAAAGCAACAGGATGGTTTTTTTCTACTGCAACAGCAAAAAAGGAAGGATATAAAAATATAATTGAAGAGATTTCTAAAAGGAATGATATCAATCCAATAGATAGAGCTGTTATAATAAGTGATTTTAAAAAAATAGAAAAAGAATATAAAAATAAAACAAGAATAATCGATAAAGCAATTCACCTATTGGATAAAAAAGATAATCCTGAAAAAATAGATAATGATTGGCTATTAAGATTTTTTGACCTTTGTAAGAACGTAAGCAATGAAGATTTACAATATGTATGGGCTAAGATACTAGCAAATGAATGTAAAGAAAATTCAAAAAATTCTTTTAAATTATTAAGAACAATATCTGATATTTCAATTGATGAAATTAATTTGATAAAAAAGATGTTAAAAGGATGTAATTATACTATGCCAAACACTCAAACAATTGGAATAGTTTTCTTAAACCACAATTATCTCAATAATATGAAGATAAAATATGAAGATATTATAAAATTAGAAGATACTGGTATTATGAAAAGAGAACAAATTACATTACCAGATGAATTTTCATTTGATTTAGAAGATAGAGTAGTAAAATTTATAAAAAAAGAGGAAGTTAAAAAATATTTGAATCTATCTCATAGTGCTAATTTTTATAGATTTACTTATACAGGAATGGAAATATTGGAGTTAATCGAAGAAGAAACTAATGAAGATCCTCTTAAAAAGTTAGAAAAAGCTATTGATTCTGAATATAACATAGTAACAGAAAACAAATAATTTTTTGTGTCAAAATTCTCCGTCCCCATTGACACACTTGATAAAAAAGTAGAGGAAGGCGGGACGTCTTCCTCTACTTTTTCGCCAGTAAATCCCTATTGGATTCTACCGACTTGGTAGTTCTTGCAAAAGATTAACTAAAGTTGTCTTTAGTAATCAAACTTACTTTCGCTCGTCACTACTAATAAGTATCCATCAAATGGATTTTGCAAGAATCTTGTAAGACGTGTAACCTCTCGTTACATCACTCTCGTTCACACCATGTTACTAAAGAGTCCCAAACGGGATCTTCCAAGAGCCGAATCTGCACTACCTAAATATATAAAAAACACCAGTAATACTGGTGTTGGAGGCGACACCCGGATTCGAACCGGGGATCAGAGTTTTGCAGACTCGTGCCTTACCACTTGGCTATGTCGCCATATTTAATTATATGCAATATATTTCTATTTGATAACTTTATTTTTTTATTCTTTGGAGCGGAAGATGAGAATCGAACTCACACCTGAACCTTGGGAAGGTCTCGTTCTACCACTAAACTACTCCCGCAAGTTCTAAATAATAAAAAATGGAGCGAAAGACGGGGCTCGAACCCGCGACATCAACCTTGGCAAGGTTGCACTCTACCAACTGAGCTACTTTCGCATCTTTATATCAATTTTTAAAGACATTTATTATAATAGCAAAAATATCTAAAAAAGTCAATACATAATGCTTAAAGAATTTTTATAGTTATAAACTATATATAATTTTATTAAAAAAGTGCAAGTTTTATTTTGAAATTATAATTTTTATCTAATTCTTGCACTTTTTCTTAATTATTCATACTTTATAACATACATGAATTGTTTTATATAATCTTTTATTTCTTTTTTTCTTATATTTTCTGTATTATAAATATTTAGTGTTTGTATTTCATTATCATCAATAAATATCTTTAAATTTCCTATTATTTTTCCCTCTTCTACTGGTGCATCAAAGTTAAATATAGTATTAACCTTAATTTCAATATTATCTTTAATTTTTTTGTTTATTGGCATTTCTTCAAATTGCATCTCTTCTAAATCAATTTTCATATTATTTGTTACACCCTTATTTATTGATATTCTATTTTTATTAATTTCTTTCCATTGATTAAATTTTTCATTAACTTTTTCTTGTATATTGACCATTTCAAAATTATTATAAATATATTCTATTAATTTTATGCTATCAGAGGTTCTTATTTTTTTTGTATCTGCTCCTAACACAACTGTTATTATATCTAGGTTATCTCTTTTACACGCAGTAACTAAACACCTCCCAGCTCCATTTGTAAAACCTGTTTTAACACCATAAACACCATTTAAATACCCTAATAATTCATTTGTATTTGAAATATTTCTTTGTACACCACTTATTGTAATATTACAATTTTGTGTACCTACAATTTTTTTAAATTTTTCTTTTTTTAAGGCATAATCCGCCATTTTTGCCAGTTCATATGCTGTAGTATAATGATTTTTACTATCTAATCCATGAGGAGTTTCAAAATTTGTATTATTTAAATTTAATTCATTTGCCTTTTGATTCATTAAAGTTGCAAACCCCTCTATGCTACCTCCAACATGTATTGCTAAAGCTACTGCCGCATCATTTCCTGATCTTAATAATAAACCATATAATAAATCATTTACTGTAATTTTGTCTCCAACTTTTAACCCTAATCTTGATCCTCCTGTTCCTGCTGCCTTTTTTTCCACTGTAACAGTATCTTGAAGATTAGCATTTTCTAATACCACTATAGCCGTCATAATTTTAGTCGTACTTGCCATTGGAACAGTTTTGTATCCATTTTTTTCATATATAACATTACCTGATGTTCTATCATACACTAATGCTATTCTTGAATTCAAAGTTGGCTCTGTTTCTATTTGACTAGATGTTTCTATTACTTCTTCCTCTATTTCATCTAAGTTAATTTCTTCATCATCATCAATATTAGCCAAACTACTCGTGGTAAATATAAATATGAATATAAATATACTCACAATTATTTTTTCCTTAATATACTTTTTTTTGTTTATCAATAAATGTTTATTTAAAACTTTTCCATTTCTTTTAAACATAAAAAACCACCTTTTAAATTATATTTTAAAGGTGATTTTTTATGATTTTTTATTTTAGTTTTCATATGGATTACTGTTGGGACTTCTCATTTGTCTTGATGGAAATGCTCTTGCCTCATCTTCAACCCTAATTTTCAACTCATTCACTAATAATTCTTCTTCATCTTGACTTAATTGTATATTCTCTCCATCAATTAAGTCTTTTATATATTGTCTTAATTGTTCTGAAGACAAATCCTCATATTTATCTAAAGCTTTATTTACAATCTGTTTTTTTATTTTCTTTAAATCTATATCTGTACCATCTATAGTTTGAGGATTAATTTTTCCGTCATTTTTCTTTACCATTTTTGTTCTTCTTTCTGCTTCTTCATCCTTTTCAATCATTCCTTCTGTTGTGTTTCCTTCTTCTCTTACTCTTTGATAAACATATCCATCATATCTTCCCTCTGATTCAATTGGAATAGACTGTCTGTTTTCTCTATCATTCATATTTTGTACAAAACTTATATCTGCTTGATTATATTGCCCCACTGAAATGCTTAAACCTTCTTCAGGTCTTCCTGGTATCGTAAGTAAACCTTTTACTTCTTTATCTTCTACCTCTGTACCATCTCTATTAATAGATGTTACATTTCTTCCTGTATTTACTCCTTCTGCTTGTTCAAATGCATCTGTTATTTCTTTTGTTCCATCTGTTTTTTTCCCTATTACTGTAAACCTGCCATCACTTAAATTGTCACCTTTTTCACAAGAAATTTGTATTTCTTCGTACTTAGCAAGTTCTGGAACAATTTGTGCTAATGTTTGATTTCCTGTTATTTTTTTATGAGGATCTATTATGGCTAAAGCTCTTAATTTATCTATATCTTCAATTCCTGCTTCTTCACATGCTTCTTTCTCTTCTTTATCCCAATCTCTCTCTTGTTTTTTCTCACTTAATTTCTGCTTTTCCTTTTCTTCTAATTGTTTTCTACTTAATTCTCTATCATGTTCTTTTACTTCTGGAAGCTCAAATGTAGCATCATCTAATTCTAACATCTCGTAATATTGTGGATTAGTCTCTCTTAATCTTTCTAAATATTCTTCTGTGAATGTAAGTTGATTGTCTTTGTCTACTGTTGCATTTAAGTTTAAATCAGAATCATATATAAGATATGTCATAAAAGTTTCTAGTTCTTCTCCATCTATTCCCATTTGTTTAGCTTGATTTTCTATTACAACTATATAATTTCTATTACTTATTAAATTACTTTCTCCATATTGCATTTCTTTAAAATATTTAATTTCTGCAACTTTTTGAGTTTCTGAATCTAAACTTTGACTTACTCTTTCAAAAAGTTCTAACATTTTCTCATCTATTTCATTTTTAGTTTTTTCGTCCATGATTTCTCCTTTTACAATATTAAATACTAAATGAGGCTACAAAATCTGTTCCTTCTAAAAGTTTAATTACAAATTGTCTTTCTATTGTTTCAGCTTCATTTTCCTCATTTTTTATAGTTAGACTATAAATATATAAGTCATTATTTTTTTCATATGAACTATATCCTAATGAATTTTTCTCAAAGAAATTATTTTTCACATAATTTTCGAAGTCAGCTTCTGTAACGAAATTATTATTTCTGTATGTTTCATCTAATTTATTATATGCATATTCATAATCTCCATCATTTATTGCTGCAAAAAATCTTTGTATATTTAACTGAACTTTTTGTTCCTCTGAAGCAGAATTATATTGCTCTGTAAATTCTGGTAAATCTATTGTATATGTATCTAATATAACAGTATATGACATTGGAGATGTTGCCCTAAAAATGTAATAATTTCCATTATCATCTATTATTACATACTGCGTATACTGTTCTTCTCTTGTTACTTGATATTGATTAATTCCTTTTACCTCATAATTATATAAATAGTTAAGATACTCTTCTTCTGTACTAAATTCTTCCTGTGTTCTCATTGCATCTGGAAGTAATTCTTGTAAATCTCTATTTTCTATATATTCTAAAAATTGATTAATTTCTCCAAATTTTGCTTGTTTATATGTTTCATCTATTTTTTCATATGCATACTCTGGATCATATACCATTTCTTTTACAAAGTCCTCAAAATATCTTGTTATAGCACTTTCTTCTGTTACTGTGGTTTTTCTATAAGTATTATACTCTTTCTTCTCAATTTGTTCTATCTGTTCTATAACTGTATTTTCGTTTTTATAATTTATATACATTTCTTCTTCAATTGGCTGAATTGCATAAGTTGAGTTTTCTATATCTACATATACTATTAAATAGCTTTCAGTTAAGTCCTCTCTTTCTCCAATTACTCCATAAACTAAATATATAGTATTAGAACTACTATTATCTGTTAAAATCTCTCTTGCTCTATATCCTTCTTTTTCTATTCCTAATCTTTGTATTACATTCTCGGCTGTTATTCCGTTATTATTTTTAAAATTATCTGTTAATATATCTACTACTGCATCTGCATTTCCTAACCTTGCATACAAGTAATAATTAGATGCTAACTTCTCAATTGTAAAAAATTGTTCTTCGTTTTGAGTATATTCTCTTTCAGCTTGTGTCTCTTCTACCATATCTTCTGTAATAACTTCTCCATGCTCTTCTTCATAATACTGGTTAGTATTATATATTAAAAGAGCAATTATTATAGCAACTATTATTAAACTAACAACTATTATTATAATCTTTAGCTTTTTCAATTTACTCCTCCTCTATTTTTCATTTACAAATACCATGTGTGTAACACCATGTGTAGAAAATTCATCTATTCCAACCCATGAAATTCCTCTCCAGTCTGCTACGCACATTTGCTTAACTCCATTTTCTTCTTTAATATCTATTATTGCTACCCAGTGATATAAAGATGTCCATTTGATTCCAGATTTTCCATAGTATGTTCCTCCATTATTAAGCCATACCATAGCATATCCTCCAGACATAAGTTGATTTTCTAAACTTTGTTGGTAATTGTATCCTGGATCTTGGCAAGGTGTTACTGTTAAACCATATTGATTCCAATAGCTGTCAGAAGGTATGGCTCCAAAATACGCCGATCCTGCATTATTTCTAATATTAATTAATTGTGTAGAATCTTGATCTGAGTATCCACTCGCAATAATTGCACAAGCTGCTCTATTACATTTATCTCCCCAACCACTTATTGCAGACTGATTTAAAATTGTAAATCTTCTTCCCATTGAATTTGTATAATACCCAATTACACCATATTCTCCTGTTGCTTCTTCATAATTTCCGCCACTTTTTTCTTCATATGTAAATAATTCTTCTTCATTTGAAGATGTTCTTGTATATGGCAAACTTCTTGCATAACTATATCTTGAAATTTGACTTTGTGTATAAAATACATAGCATGTCCTACCAAATATTGCTCCACCACGGGATTGTGATAAATCATAAATACCTTTTACATATGTTTCATATGCACCATCTCTTGCTTCCACAAGTGCAGATCTTCCTCCTTGGGCAGTCATTCCTCCTAAGTAAGACCACCAGTTATCCCAAATAAATTTTGTATGTTGCCAAGAATTTATTTCATATTGTGCAGCCCCTGCCTCATATACTTCTTTAAATGTATATCCGTTTCTTTCTGGTAAGCTTCCAAAATTATACGCTATTGCTGTTAAAGCATACATTTGCTGTTGTGATAAATTCAATCCTCTTGTAACATTTTCTACAGAAGTATAAAATGTTTTTCTCATTTTATCTCCAATAGAGTCAACTAATTCTTTTTCTACATAAATTTGTTTTTGCTCTATTTCAGAATCTGAATATTGTGCTTCCGCCCCACTTCCTAATATTCCATTTACATATTCTTCAACATTTGGTACTGTTACTGCTGTACCATTTTGTAAAACTTCCCCTTCTACAGCGAATTTACCATGGTGTGATTTCCATTGTATATCCGCATTTCCTATAGTTGGCCAACCAGATCCATCTCCATACATTAAGTAATATTTACCATCTGCTGATTGAGGAGCTTCTCCCGAATGAGAAAACTGCCTTAAATATGTAGATAAATTAGTCATTCCTATGGACTGAAATGTATTTGTTGCGAATAAACTAAAATTAAATTCTGTTACTCCATAGTCTTTTCCAGTATATACATATAGAATATATCTCATTATATCTGACCATGGTGCTGTATTGCTACTACTTTCTAGTAATTCAAAAAGCATTTCTGCTCCACTTACTAAGCTATCTCCTGCTTTTGCTGTTCTTTGTGAATTTGGTATTTTAAAACTTTTATCTAATAAGCCTACAAATGTTCCATCTTCTCCTTTTTGTCCTCCATTATATTCTTCCTTTGTTGCTCCTTCTTGGCTATATGTTGTTGTTGTCGTTTCAATTGTAGTTGTTGTTTTATCGTCTGCATTTCCTTCTACTATTGGTCCTTCTGTTGTTGTAGTTGTAGTTGCTTTATATACTGCTTCTCTACTATATACCCATGTATCTGCAGTTGTTATTACTAACATAGGGTTTCTATTTTCATATTCGTTTACAGTAGTATCTGTTTTCGTTGTTTCTATTTCTATATCATTTCCATTTTCGTCTTTTATTGTTTCAGTTACTTTATATTCATGTACTATAGTCTCCTTCGTATATGTTGTATTGTATACTATAGTTAAATTTATTTTACTATCTTTTACTAAATCTACAAAAGCTTCCATAAACTTTGGATTTTGTACTACCATTTCTAAATCAATAAAGAAATTCCATGGTGTACTATATTGTGAAATCATACTTTTATAATCTATTGTTGTTGTGTTTATTGTTCCATTATTCATTACAGGTACTACAAGTTGTCCAGAACCATTTATTGAAAAATAATTCCATACATCACTTGCTCCATTATCTATCTTTCTCTGTAAATCTTCCATAGATATAGGACTCATATCTGATAAATCATTAGTGTCTGTTGCTCCATTTCTCACTTTCTTTATATACACACTACCTTCTGAACCTAAACCAGTTCCGAAGAAACCACCATCATTTATTGATTGTGTTGTTTCCTGTGCTTCTAAAAATAATCTTATATATTTTCTTTCTGCCTCTTTTATAGCTTCTTCTTGATTAGGATCATTATAGTCTATATCTCCTAATAAATTTAAATCTTCTGGAGATATATTTAAATCATTTTTCATTGCCTCTATAATTTTGTCTATGCTCTCATCTGTTATTATAATGCCACCTGTACTATCAAGCGAAAAAAAGTCTGCTATATTTTCTGCTATTCCACTAAAGAAATCTGCTACAAGAGAAATTACTGAATAAAATAATAGCCCAAGAAGAATAATAGGTAGTAAAAATATTACCACATTTAATAAAACTTTTTTTACTGCTTTTCCTGCTCCTAGTTTTTTGGCTGCATTTTTAACTTGTCCTATAGTAGATGACTTTTTTGGTTCACTTGATTTATTTTTTTGTTTTTCGTCCATTTGTTCCTCCATTTTATACACTAAAAGACATTACAAAATTTGTTCCATCTAAAAGTTTAACTACAAATTGCTTTTCTATTGTTTGAGTTGTATCTGAAGCATTTACAATTGTAAGTTTATACACATATAAATCCCCATTTTTTTCATATGAATTATTATTTATCGAATTGTTTGCAAAGAAGTTTGTTTTCATATAATTCTCAAAATCTGTTTCTGTTTGGAAATTATTGTTTTTATATGTTTCATCTAATTTATTATATACATACTTATAATCGCTATTATTTATCGCTTCAAAAACTCTCTCTATACAGGTTCTTGCTTTTTCTGCTTCTGGCAATTGTTCATATCTATCCACAAATTCCTGTAAATCAACAGTATAAGTATCTAATAACACTTTATACTGCATAGGCTCTGTTTCGTTAAATATATAGTAATTATTATTTTGATCTAAACATGCATACTGCGTATAATTATCATAATTAGTTGTTTTATATTCATTTAATCTTGCTGATAATATTTCTTCTTTGTTATCATTTATATATTCTATAAATACATTTATATCTCCAAATTTCTCCTGTTTATAATTATCATCTAAATATTCATAAGCAAGTTCTGGCATAGAAAGCATTAATCTTTTGTATGTATTAAATCTTTCTCTTGCCAAGTTTTCTTGTGTCATAGTAAAAGTTGGCATATCATTAGAACCATTTTTCTCTACTTCTATGTCTTCTGCTTCAATACTATCTATATTATCTATGTTTGTTAAAATTGGTTCAATTGCAAATACATTATCTGTTATATTTAAATACACTATATAATAAGCATATTTTATAAAGTTATAATCCGTATCTTCTATTACCCCATATACAACGTATTGATACGAATTATTTTTTATAGACCTTTTAATATTTAGTATATCAAATATAGCATTGTTATTTATATTATCAACATAATTAAATACGTTAGTAGTGTTTATACCATTGCTTTGAATATAGTTTGAACTTAATAATGGAATTATATTTTCTGCAATCATTTCTTCTGATACCAATAAATTTCCTTCGCTATCTACACTTTCATAAACAGGATTTGACCTATTTATTGCACTTAAATAAATAGATATACAATCTCGTACCTTATATATTTCTATATTAGTTACATTATTTTCTTCCGAAATCACTTCTTCTACTTCTTGTGGTGGAAATATATTGTTACTTTCTGTATTTTCAATTTCATTATTGTTTTCATTTTCTGATAAAAATATTAATGCTACAATTGTTAAAATTATTAAAAAAACTAATATTATAATTATTGTTAATATTTTTTTATCAAACTTCATATTTACTCCCTCTTTATTAAACTGTAACATTGTCTAACAATATTTTATATTCTAGAGCATTAGTACGCTTTATAACAAAAATATTATTATTTGCATCTTCCACATTATATTGAATATAGTTTTCTTCTATTTGTGTTGTGCAATTATAAATTGATATATTATATAATATTTCTTTATTTTGCTCTACATAATTCTCAAAATCCTGTATATTATTATTAAATTTCTTATTTTTGTAATCTTCATCTAATAAATTATATGCTTCATCTATATTATATTTAAGTTTTAATTCATAATCTTCTATGTATCTTTCTGATAAATCCCACTCTGTAAGCATTTTTTCTTCAAACTTATTATATTCATTTTGCTCTATTGTTTTTTCTTCTATTTCATTACTATTTGCTTCTATAGCATTTTCATATTCTTGCTCTGTTAGAAATACAATAGATGCTGTTAAATTGTTATTGTCTACATATACTTTAAAATAATTATTTCCGACATTTATTTCATTTTGTGAATTAACTAATTCCACTATTCCTCTAACATAATAAATACTATTAGTTACACTATCCTGCTTATAAATCTCTTGCGAATAAAATCTATCTATTGTACCGCTTATGTTTTGTACATTATATTCTTGTGAATAACTAGAATCTATTAGTGCATTTACTGCTTCTTGATTTTCAGTATTTATATATATCATAAAATCATTAATAAGGTCATCTACTGCAAAAAATTTATAGTCGTTAGTTTCTTTGTTTATATTACTATTTATTTCAACTAATGTATCTTGTGCCTCAGTCTCTTCTCCCCCATCATATTCATTTAAGTTTTCTGGATTTCTAATTCCAAGTAATAATAACACAATTAATATTATAACAATTCCTATTATTATCATTAATATCTTAATATTTTTCACAAAAACCTCCTATCTTGGTGAGTCCAAATATATATATCCATTTAAGTAATATCCGCTCCAAATGGAACCATTCAAAGATATTTTTTGTACACCAAACCAACTTTTTCCACTTCCCGCATGTGATATATATATTCCATCACTTGTTACACCTTCTACATACGCGACATGTCCATAGCTACCTGGATTAGTCCATGAAATTATAGAATTTGCCCTTGGCTGACTTCCATATTGAAACCATAAATTCTGTGCATTTATTGAATAATATTGTCCTCCGTTTCCCATTTGAGTTGGATATTTTGTATATTTAGTACCATATTGCTCTAAATACATACTTGCTCTTCCATTAGCCCACCATGTACATTGAAAAGGAGATAAATTATTATATGGTGCAGACCAATATTTCAAAAATGGTCCACTTTGATATGCACTGTTTCCTTTATGTACTTGGGTATGTATCCATTGATTTTCTATCATAGATTGTAAAGCAGACGCTTCTTCATCAGTAGTAACACCTGATGCTGTAGGTTTAGTTTTCCCTTTAAATTGGTTATAATATCTATTTGCCTCACTTACCCTATTAGGTATATTTGCCTCATCATCTCCAGGTCTTTCAAAGGTCCAGCAGAATGCTGCTACTGCTTCTTCTATTGTTGTTTGATCCTTAAATGAATATCTTCCATATCCTTTATTTGCCAGTAAGGCATCAGAAGCATATCCAGCTGCAGGTCCCGCCCCTTTATTTATTTCTGTTAACAAAAATTCTATTTGTGTGTCTAAATCCGTGACTGCAACTCCTTTTGAACTAGCATATTTTTTCAATCCATCTAATCTTCCTCCTAGCCATTGGCAAATACCTGTTGCTCCACTCCTTGAATTTACTGAATCTGATTTAAACCTTGATTCTTGACTTATATTACCCATTATTCCAGCAGTAACAATTTCACTATATCCAGCATCTCTTAATGCAAACCATACTTTTTCTTCTGCACTTGATCCATAATATCCCATTACACCAGTCATATTTTGTATTGCAAATGCAGAAAGATCAAATTCTGTTACTCCATAGTCTTTTCCTGTATATTTATATAATATATATCTCATTATAGGATCCCACGGTTGGGTAGTACTACTTCTAGAAAGCATTTCAAAAAACATTTCATTATTGCTTACTAAGTCTGGTCCAGCTGAACGCCTATTAGATGAATTTGGTATTTTAAATCTTTCGTCCAACATTCCCACAAAAGTTCCATCTTCGCCTTTTTCCCCACCATTATATTCTTCTTTTGGAACATCTTCTGTATATGTTCTACTAAATGTTGTAATGGATGTTTTTACTCTATTCGCACCACCTGCACCATTAGTAAATGTCATTGTGCTAGGTCCTGATGTATTTTCTTTAAAAGTAGCTTCTCTACTAAATATCCATGTTTTTGCTGTGCTTACCATAAGGCTAGGAAAATAACTTTCCTCTGTGGTTGTCGTAACTGTATCTTCAACTACATGTCCATTATCATCTCTAGTATATGTCGTAGTAGTTGTTGTTTGGGTATTGACATTATATAATACTGTAAGTGTTATCCTACTGTCTTTTATCATATCTACAAATGATTCCATAAACTTTGGATTTAATATATTCATTTGTAAATCTATTAAAAATAACCATGGAGTTGTATATTGTGATATCATACTTTTATAGTCAACTGTAATTAAGCTTACATCATTATTATTTATTGATATTAAAACCAATTGTTCTTGTTCATTAATCGAATAATATTTTCTTAAATCTTCAAAGCTACCTCCATTCTTTATTTTATTTTCTAAATCTTCTAACTTTAAATATTCCATTTTTTCTAAATCTTGCTCATTCTTTAAAACAGTATATCTTCCTAATTCTCCACCTAAATTACACTTATCTCCAAAAATATTAAGCATATGCTGTTTTACTTTATTACTCCATCCAGAATCGCTAGCATATAAAGGTCCAATTCCATCAAGAGTTGTTGGATCTCTTCCTTCTCCTGCAATTTTTTCGTATCTCCAAGTTCCAGGAGTTGTCCACTCATTTTTTAAGCTTGTAGCAACTTCTTCAATTCCGTTACTTACTCCTTCTTTTATATCATTCGAATCGAAGTCTATTGCAGACTCACCAGGGCTAGAGTCATAAGCTCCCCACCCCCATAGGTTTAATTTTTCATTAGCTATATTAGATGTTCCATATCCACTTTCATGAGTACCTATTGCAACCATTACCATAGGATTAATTCCTGCTTGAGTAGATATATCATAAAATTCTCCTGCTAAATTTTTAAAGAATTTTTCATATCCTTCACTATTACTTAACCCACTTTCTCCTGTTCCATTAGGTGGTCTATAATTTTCTACTAATTGAATAAATTCATCTCTTGAAATTATAGGATTGTTATTATCCCATAATATAGAATAATCTGGATATTGTATAATTTCTTCTTCTGATATTCTAGGTGTTCTCATGTAAACACTACCATTAGATCCAAATTTTTCTGTATTAATTGTTTGAGTTGTTTTCTCTGCTTCCAAAAATAGTTTTATATATTTTCTCTCTGCAGCTTTTATTTCTTCTTCTGTTGCTGTTTCATAATCTATATCTCCAAGTAACCCCAAATCTTCTGGAGATAAATTATAGTCATTTCTTAATTGCTCTACTATTTTATCTACTTCTTCATCTTTTATTTGATACGCACCATTACTAAAGTCAATTGTAAAGAAATCTACTATTGCCTCACCTATTCCTGCAAAAAAATCTACTACTAAAGAAACTATAGAATAGAATAATAAACCAATTAATATAATAGGTAATAAAAACATTAAAACTTGTAATAAAGCTTTTTTTATTACCTTTCCTACTCCCGCTTTTTTAGCTGTGCCTATAACACTCTTTAAAGCAGATGATTTTTTGTTTTCTTTGTTAGTACTATTATTTCCATTTGCTTTTTCACTCATTTAAATCACCATTATTATATTTCTATATCTACCTTTATTTTTTCTGTTTCTTCTCCATTTTTGTATTTTTCATAGTCTAAATAAATATTCTTAAATGTTATTCTCCTTATATTTACATTTGAACTGTACATTTTGTTAAATCTTATATTTAATGTTTTTTGTTCTCCTGATTTTATAGTTAAATCATATTGTGGTATTTCATTAAGATAAGATATATATTCACTATCATTAGAATCCACCAAGCATATTTCTTTGTTATTGCTACTATCTGTTAATAGAATTTCTTTATCAGTATTATTTTTTACATTTATAGTATAAGTTGTATAATTCATATATACTTTTCCACTTGTTACTTCAAATTCAATGTTATTAGTATTCTCCTTATATGCCATAGGTATTTCTTCTATAAATCCACCTATGCTTAACTTCTGTTCATCATTTTCATTAATAACTGTAATATAATCTGTATAATTTAACCCTTCTGTAATACCTCCTGTTTCCAAAATATTGTCTTCATAATAAGTAATTTTATATGTAAGATAATTTTTCTCAAGCCAACCTTCTAATTTATATGTTTTTTCTGTTTCGAAAACTACCGAAGCATACCCATTCATAAAATTATTAGCACTTCCATTGAAAATATTATTTTTACAGTCTTCTGTAAGTAAGTTAAATGCTGTATTATAATCCTTATTATTACATGCCTGTACAAAAGTATCTATTATTTCTTTATCTTCTTTTGCCTCCTCTTCCGTAATTTCTGTTCCAGATACTATTGCTTCATCTGGAATAGATGTATCTCTATCAATATTTTGACTAAAAAGTCTATTGTTTTCTTCTTGTGCATTAAGTCTAGCAAAATAGTTTAAAACTCTTGTTAAAATAATAAGAAGGACTATTATCAGAACAATTAACAAGATTTTCTTTCTATTTTGGTTAAAATACTTAATTAATTTGTTCATTTTTAGTCCTCCCTATAAATACTATTATTAATTTACTTTCTTAAGTTTTTTAACATATTGCATCATTTTTTCGGCTTCTTTTCTCGCCTGTGCTTCATTAATTCCCCTTGAAGGATCTGTCATTCCTTTTGTCCAAGAACTAACTACGTCTTCTACATAATTTTTGTTTACTAGTTTTTTATCATCAACCCTTTCTGCGAATTGAGCTGCTATCATTGCTCTCTTCGTAGCAGTTTCAGCTTTTTCTTGTTCTGACATTCCTTGTACTCCAGCTATTTCTTCTGCAATACTTCCTTCAAGTTTCATTGCTTTAGCCAATTTTTTCTGTTCTGTTATACCTGCATTATAATACTCTGCTGCTTTTTGCATCATTGCTCTTTGTTCTGCTCTTGTTCTTTTATGACCATCTTCCGTAGGGATATTTTCATCTAAATATTGCATCATTTCTTTGTCTTTTATAAAATTCCTTGTTTGTTCTGCAACTTGTGCAACATTTTGACCATATGCTTGTGTATTATATGTAGTACGTACATCGCTTGCAAATTGTGATGCTCCACTTATTGCACTTGAACCTAATCCTTCTAATGCTGAAAATCCTGCTGCTCCTATTCCTGCTCCAGTAGCTCCATATTGTAATACATTGTCTATATCTCCACTTACAATTCCTGCTGCAGCTCCTATAGTTGCTCCTGCTCCTGCAAGTGTTACTCTTCCTGCAGTTCTTGCCCCTCTCTTGCCTAAATCTGCAAGAACAGCTCCTGCACCTCTTGCTGTATTTCTAATAGGTTTTGGTATTCTTCGTATTCCATTCGTAGCTGCATTTCTTACTCTATTTACATTTCTTCCTACAAACCTTACTGGCCTTTCAACTCTACTTCTTATTCCTCTTGCAGTTTGTCCAATAACCCCATTTTCAATTCTCGGTCTTAATCTTGTACTATTTCTCCAGCTATCTCTTATATATTGCCCTGCACCTCTTGTATCATTTTGCGTCCAATATGTTCTTCTTCCTGCACTTGTTGGAGTTGATGGAGTTCCCCCTCCACCTCCTCCTGGCGGAGTTCCTCCTCCACCTCCTCCTGGCGGAGTTCCTCCTCCACCTCCTCCTGGTGGAGTTCCTCCTC
>JAGHJM010000081.1 GCA_017886645.1 Clostridia bacterium | reverse complement strand
TCTATTTGTTCTTCCATTGGAACAACTATATCGAAAAAGTAATCTTGAAGTTCTCTGTTTTTTATAGTTTTTTCTAGGTCTGTTTTTACTTTATTTTCATATCCAGAATATGTATGTACAACATACCATCTTGGTTCTAAATCATTATTTTCTTGAGACATTTTTTAGCCTCCTAACTAATTTTCTGTATTGTTTGCTGTATCTTCTGTATTATCCACTGCCGAATTGTTTTCCTCTGTACTATTTTCTTCTGTATTATTTGTTTGTGTATTAACTTCTATCTCTTCTTCTGTAGTAATAGAATTTGCTTCAGTATTATTTTGTTCATTGGTTGAATTTGTTTCATCACTTTGTGAATTTACAATTTGTTTTACTTGATCTATTCCAAATTCATTTGCTTTTTCAAAAATTAAATCTAAAACCACTACAATAACAGCAATAATAAGTACAACTACAATAACCGCAACAGTATTATTAACAAGTTGCTTTGGTGTTGGCCAAATTACCTTTTTTAATTCTGCTTTAAAGTCTTTGAAAAAATGCTTTTTCTTTTTAGGCTCTTTTTTTGTCTTTTTATCATTTTTTGAGGTTTCTGCTTTTTTAATATCTTTTTCTGCTTTTTTCTTTACTTCTTTTTTAGAAACTTTTTTCTTTTCAGTTTCTACTTCTTCTACAACCTCTTTTTTTAATTCTTCTTTACCCTTGTTTACTTTTTGTGCATTTTTCTTATTTTCTTTTTTACTTGCCCCATTTTTAGACATACAATTTCCTCCTTAAAGGATTTTATTTTGTTTCTTTATGTGTTGTACGTTTATTACAATATTTGCAATATTTTTCTACTTCTAGTCTTTCTGTATTATTTTTTTTGTTTTTTTGTGTAGTATAATTTCTTCTTTTACATTCTGTACATTCTAATGTAATTGATTCTCTTGCTCCTTTTGCAGCCATTTAATACACCTCCGCCTTTTGCTTTTTAGTCATTTTTTTAAGCGTATGATCCACATACGCTTAATTATTTTATCACGTTTTGTCTACTATGTCAACTGATTTTTAAAGATTTTCCTCATATATACTTATTGTTCTTTGCCTTATTTATTATTTTATAAAATCTGCAAATTTTTCTCCGAATTTTATACATTCATCTTTCATTTCATCATCAGGTGTCCACATTACTTTTATACCTTCTTCTGCTTCAAAACCTGACTTTTTTAATTCTTCTGTTATTAACTTTGTAGCTTCTCCACTCCATCCATAACTTCCAAATGCTACTGCTTTTTTATTTTTTAGTTTCATCCCTTTTATCATTTCTAAAATTCCAGCTATAGAATGTAAATATCCATTATTTACTGTTGGAGATCCAACAATTATAGCTTTTGATTTAAAAACTTCTGTTAGTACCATAGTTTTATCATCTTTTGAAGTATTCATTAGTTTTATAGCTATACTTTTATCTATATTTTCAATTCCTCTTGCAATTGCTTCTGCCATTTTTCTAGTGCTATTCCACATGGTATCATATAAAATTGTAACTTGATTTTCTTGATAATTATCAGCCCACTCTAAATATTTTTTTACTATTTGTTCTGGATCTTTTCTCCAAATTAATCCATGGCTTGGACAAATCATATTTATCTCTAAATTCATTTTTAATATTTCATTTATTTTATTTTTCACCATCATACTAAATGGTGCTAAAATATTTGCATAATATATTAATGCTTCATTCCATAAATTATCTTGTTCTACTTCATCTGAATATAAAAACTCTGAAGCTAAATGCTGTCCAAATCCATCATTACTAAATAATATTCCTTCTCTATCCATATAGGTAAACATTGTATCTGGCCAATGAAGCATTGGGGCTTCTATAAATGTTAATGTATGTTTTCCTATATTTAGCTTATCACCTGTTTTTACGATAGTAAAGTTCCAATCTTTATGGTATTGTCCCTTTATAGATTTTACTGCATTTGCTGTACAATATATAGGAGTATTTGGAATCTCATCTAATAATTCCATTAATGCTCCACTATGATCTACTTCTCCATGTTGTACTATTATATAATCAATTTTGTTTAAATCTATCTCTTTTTTTAATTTTGATACAAATTCTCTATCATATGGAAGCCAAACCGTATCTATTAATACTTTTTTTTCGTCTTTTATTAAATAAGCATTATAAGACGAACCATGGTTTGTCGTAAATTCATCTCCATGAAATTTTTTAAGTTCCCAATCTGTTTTTCCTACCCAAGTTACAAAATCATTAATTTTTGTATTCATCTTTTCCTCCTTAAAATTTTATAAAATATCCTTTTCTAGTTTAGTATTATATTATATATTGCTACATTTTACAAATAAAAAACATAATTAATTAAAATTATGTTTTTTATTTATTTTTAATTTTCTACATATTGTTTAGCTCTTTCCCAGTTGTTTTGAACCCCTTCTTCGTCTATTGCTATTCCATAAATTCCAAATTCATATATTTTTCCAACAAATTTTAAATTTCTTCCTACACGTAAGTCTCCTAATGCAGTATATTTAAATGTCATTTTTGAACTTCCTGATTCAAATGTTTTTACTTTTTCTCCATTTATATATACATTTGTTTCGCCATCTCTTACTGCTGTAACTTGTATATTTATTTTTTGTCCTTGATATTTTGATAAATCTATACTTGTAAAACCTTTTCTTGTAGTTTCACTTCTTATATTTGAAATTGCAGCACCTTGATAAAATGAATATACTTGTAGATATCCTCTATATACCCCTATCCATGCCAAATATCTAGTATTTGCTTCTGATAAAGCAACAATTGAATTTGCATACGAATCACCAGGCATTGGATTAATTTGATTCCAATCTCCTTCTATTGTAGCATTTATTGAATATCCATCCTCTATTTTAAATTTATTATCAATTTCTATAACAGGTATTGCATTATCATTATCTAATATTAAAGCTCCTTTTTCATCATATTGTAATTCACCATTATTTCCTTTATATATATTCTTTCCACCACCATAATTATCTACCTTTCCTTGATATATGGCTGTAGAGATTAGGTTTCCATAAGTTTGCGCTGTTTTTTCTGTATATGAGTTAACATATGTAATTGCACTTGCTAAATACTTATCCATATCATTAAATGAATGTACAACAATTTGTGCCTGATACATTACCATACCGTCAATACTTAATACTATACCTGTATCATAATTTACTAAATATGGAGCATGTGTTGTATCTTTAAGCTTTAAATCCTCAAATTGTTTATTATATTTATTACTTTCCTTTTCTTCATCAGTATAATTTCCTATTAAAAACCAATCTATACCATATATATTATCCCCAATTTTGATTGTTCCAATATATTGATTTGTTTGTAATTCTCTACCTATTTCAGTTCCTTCATTAACAGAGTCTTCCAATACGCCAAGTTCTATATAATATTTAAATTCATCAGGTGTCATATCTATAACATCAAATCCATTTTCCTTCATAAAAATTCCTTCTTCTGATTGTGGATCACCTAAATATGTTATTTGTTCACGATATACTCCTATTTTAGATTTATAATTTTCATTAATTCCCTCAGTTAAAGCATCTACTTCATCTGTATTCATATATCTTATGCCTCTAATTCTGTTGTCTTCTACTTCAATTTCCATATTTATTGTGTCTTTTATTTCTGATATTTCATGTGAGTTATCCGCTTTCCTTGTTTTTCCAATAATTCCATTTTCATTAAAAATTAAATAAACTGCTATTCCAGCAAGTATCAAAAGGATTATTATTGTTATTATTAAAGCAATTAATGTTATCCCTTTTGTTTTCTTTAGGATTTTTTTCATTATTTTCACATCCTCTCATTAACTCTTGTCTTTTGCTACATATAACTTATTATATAATTTTTTTATATTGTATAATAAGTTTTTTTATTTTACAATATTTTAATTTTATTTCTATACACTTAATATTTCAATTTTTATTAATTAGGACTATTTTTTCTTTCTTACAGAATAGCCAAATTTTCCAACTTGTTTTCCTAATGTAAAATACTTGCCATTTGCATATGCTATTAAGTCACACTTTGTAATATCAAATGTCCCTTTTTCATTAATATATTTTTCGTCTGCATCTATTGATAGAACCTCTGCAATAAACATGTCATGACTTCCCATTTCTTTTATTTCTTTAACTTTACATTCTATTGAAACGGGACTTTCCTTAATTAAAGGACATTTAACAAATTTTCCTCTTTCTTTCGTCAAATGCATTTCTTTAAATTTATCAACTTTTGCTCCTGTTTTTACTCCACACCAATCTGTAGCATACGCTAATTTTCTAGTAGTTAAATTAATCACAAATTCTTTTGTATTTGATATTATACTGTGTGAATATCTATTTTTTCTAACAGATATATAACATGTCGCTGGATCTGATGCTATTATACCTGTCCATGCTACCGTTATTATATTGCTGTTTTCCATATTTCCACAAGAAACCATTACTGCTGGTATTGGATATTCGAATGTACCTGATTTCCAAATCTGTTTACTCATATTATGAATTCCTTTCTTCTAACTTTTCCTAATTATATATTATAATTTTAACATATTGAAATAAAAAAAGAAATCACAAATTAAAGTTATCTCTAATTTCTAATTTCTAGTTTCTAGTTTTCTATTCTATAATTCATATTTTTAAGTTCTATTTTTTAGTTTTCTTTTTTCAGTTTTATCTTTTCAGTTTATTATTCTATTTCCATTATCTTGTTTCCTGCTGGTCTATTTCTCTCTCCTATCTTTTATATCTTATTTTGTATTTTTATGTTATTTATTCGTTTTATCTAATTTTTATTATACATTATCCACATCTTATTAAAATATGTTGATAACTAGGTTGATAACTTTTCGTTTATGAAATATTGAGATTATATGAACATTAATTGTTAAATTAAAATATTTTTAATTTACAGTATTTTTAGACATAAAAAAACTGGCGACAACCTATTTTCTCAGCAGGGTAACCCACAAATATCTTCGGCACAATAGAGCTTGACTTCTGTGTTCGGTATGGGAACAGGTATTTCCTCTATGTCATCATCACCAGAAAAGTTTCGTATACTTTAAAATATTTGTTAAAAAGTACACTCAAAATCATATAGAGAAAAAATGCAAACTCTTTTCTATTATCTTTTCTTAACTCTTCGTGGTTAAGCCCTCGATTTATTAGTATTGGTTAGCTCAATATATTACTATACTTACACCTCCAACCTATCAACCATGTAGTCTTCATGGAATCTTACTACCTTGACGGTATGAGATATCTTATCTTAGGGTGGGCTTCAAACTTAGATGCTTTCAGCGTTTATCCCTTACATACTTGGCTATTCAGCTATGCTACTGGTGTAACAACTGATTCACCCTCTATATG
>JAGHJM010000080.1 GCA_017886645.1 Clostridia bacterium | reverse complement strand
GATTAATATTTATTTTAATAAATATTAATTCTTTATATATTATTTTTTGTTTACTTTATCTAGAGTGTTTTTTGTAGTGTCCGCATTTTCCTCTATATTTTCTTTTTCTAACCATTTTTTCTCATTTTGTTGTCTCTTTAAGTTATCTTTAGCAACGGTCATAAGTAATTTTATTCTATTTGTTTGATTTGTTTCACTTGCACCAGGATCATAATCGATAGGAGATATATTTGCTTCAGGATATTTATTTCGGATAGTTTTAATAACTCCTTTTCCAACTACATGGTTTGGTAAACAAGCAAATGGTTGAACACAAACAATATTAGGAATTCCATGTTCAATATATTCTATCATTTCGGCAGTCAAGAACCAACCTTCTCCTGTTTGATTTCCAATTGATAATATATCTTTTACCTTATCTTCTAGTTCCCAGATATTACATGGCAACAAATAGCCTTTTTTAGAATTTGAAAGAGCGATATTAGAATCTTTTTCTAATAAGTCTATTAGGTTAATAGCTGCTTTGAATAATTTTGCCTTTGTTTTATCTGTTTTTATTAATTGGTTGAAAGTTACTTTATGAGTTGCAATAAATTTTATAAATCCCATGAAGTCCGGTAAAACAACTTCAGCACCTTCTTCTTCCAATTTATCAGCAACAAAATTGTTACCAAAAGGATGGTATTTAATTAAAACTTCTCCAACTATTCCTACTTTAGGTTTTATGACAGAGGTGTCTAATTCTATTTTTTCAAAATCGTCTACCATATCATAAATACTCTGTTTAAACTGTTTTATTGTTGATTTGCAAACTAAGGATTTACATTTTTCCATCCAAGTGTCAAATAATTTTTGAGTTTCACCCTTATTTATTTCATAAGCTCTATTTTTAGTTAATAATTTTTGTAATAAATCTGCATATACTACAGTTTTTAATAAACGTTCTATTAAAGGTAAAGTTATTTTGAAACCAGGCATTTTTTCCATTCCTACAACATTAAATGAAATAACTGGAATATTAGGGAATCCTGCATCTTTAAGAGCTTTTCTAATGAATCCTATATAATTTGTAGCTCTACATCCACCGCCCGTTTGAGACATAATTAACGCAGTTCTATCTAAATCATATTTACCAGACTTTAAAGCCTCTATCATTTGACCAGTTACTAATATTGATGGATAACATGCATCATTATTTACATATTTTAGACCTGTTTCAACTGTATGACTAGTACAATCTCTTAATAAAACAACATTATAACCACAAGATTTAACAGCAGCTTCAATTAATTCAAAATGTATTGGGGCCATCTGAGGAATAAGAATTGTATATTCTTTTCTCATATCTTTTGTGAAGATTTTTCTATGATTTTCATAATTACCAGACCCCTTTGGAAGATTTTCTCTTTCGCGTTTTTTCATGCTGGCTAAAAGAGAACGTATACGAATTCTTACTGCACCTAAATTGTTAATTTCATCTATTTTTATTAATGTATACATTTTTCCATAGCTTTCAAGAATTTCTTCTACTTGATCTGTCGTAACAGCATCCACACCGCAACCAAAAGAGTTTAATTGAACTAATTCTAAGTTATCATTTTTTCCTACAAAATCGGCTGCTGCATATAATCTAGCATGGTAAACCCACTGATTTACAACTCTTAGAGGAGTTTTGGCAGAAGTTTTATCAGAAATAGAATCTTCTGTTAAAACACATAGTCCTAGACCGGTAATTAATGTATCTATTCCATGGTTTACTTCAGGGTCTGTATGATATGGACGACCAGCCAAAACAATTCCTTTTACGTTATTCTTTTCTATGTAATCTAAAGCTTCTTGTCCCTTCTTACGAATATCATTTTTAAAGCTTTGATATTCTTCTTCTGCTTTTTTAGCAGCATCTAGTAATTCTTTTTTTGTAAAATTATATTCTTTAAATTCTGGTAAATCCATAATAGTTTCTGCTAATGTCTTAGGATCAAATGGAAGAAATGGATTTAAGAATTTTATATTGTTTTCTTTTAATTCTTCAACATTGTTTTTCAAAACTTCAGAGTAAGATATAACAATAGGACAATTGTATTTGTTGTCGGCATCATTATATTCTTTTCTAGAATATGGCATACAAGGATAAAAAATAGTCCTTACTCCTTGCTCAATTAAGCTTATTATGTGTCCATGAGAAAGTTTTGCAGGAAAACATACTGACTCAGATGGCATAGATTCCATACCTTTTTCATACGTTTTTCTATTACTTTTTTCAGATATAATTACCCTAAAGCCTAAATTAGTTAAGAAAGTAAACCAAAATGGATAATCCTCATACATATTTAGAACTCTAGGAATTCCAATAGTTCCTCTTGGAGCATCTTTTTCTTCTAATGGTGTATAATTAAATAAACGATTATATTTATATTTCATAACATTAGGTAAATCTTTATTACCATTTATATTTCCGGCACCTCTTTCGCAACGATTACCAGAGATATATTTTTTACCATTACTAAATTTATTTATTGTAAGTAAACAGTGATTCTCGCAAAGCCCACAACGAACATGAGAGGCATCTATTTTTAAAGCGTCTAATTCATCTGTTTTTAATATTGTGGAAGTATATTCCATATCCAAATTAGTTTCATATTGTTCTTTTGCAAGAAGAGCTACACCATAAGCTCCCATAAGACCAGCAATGTCAGGTCTTATTACATTTTTTCCAACAATTAGTTCAAAAGCTCTTAAAACAGCATCATTATAAAATGTTCCACCTTGAACTACTATATGATCGCCTAAAGTTGCAGTATCTCTTACTTTCATAACTTTTTGAATAGCATTTTTAATTACAGAATAGGAAAGTCCAGCAGAAATGTCTCCAACTGAATATCCCTCTTTTTGAGCCTGTTTTATTCTAGAGTTCATAAAAACTGTACATCTTGAACCTAAGTCAACGGGATGTCTAGATTCTATAGCTGACTCTACGAAAGATTCTATTGATAAATTTAAGCTTTTAGCAAAAGTTTCTATGAAAGATCCACAACCTGAAGAACAAGCTTCATTTAGCATAATATTATCAATTGCACCATTTTTTAATCTTATATATTTCATGTCCTGACCGCCAATATCAACAATACTTGTAACATTAGGCATAAATTTTTTAGCTGCTGTATAATGGGCGATAGTTTCAATTTCATTTAGGTCAACATTTAAAGCAGTTTGAATTAATTTTTCACCATAACCTGTAACGCCACTAAATCTAATAGTTATTTCTTTTGGGAGTTCTGAATATAGTTTCTTTAAATTGTCTATTACACTTTGTAAAGGATTACCTTCATTACTTCCATATAAAGAATATAATAATTTTCCTTCATTATCGATTAAGACTAATTTAGTTGTTGTAGATCCAGCATCAATACCAATAAATGCATCACCTTTATATGATTTTAAATTTCCTTTTTCTACTGTATCTGCTGAATGTCTTTTTTTAAATTCTTTATATTCATCTTCTATAGAAAATAAAGGGCTTAAAGGAACAGAAGTATCGTCATGAGATGCTCTTAATAAACCAATTTTACTTTTTAGCTTTTCAACACTTACAATATTATAATTTATAGAATCTAGAGCAGCTCCTTTTGCAACTAATAAATGTGCTTCATCAGGTACAATAATTTGTTCAGGAGTTAATTTTAGTGTTTCTATAAAACGCTGTCTTAGCTCTGAAAGATAATTTAAAGGTCCTCCTAAGAAGGCGACATTTCCTCTTATAGGTCTGCCACAAGCTAAGCCACTTATTGTTTGATTTACAACAGCTTGGAAAATAGAAGCAGCAATATCTTCTTTTGCAGCTCCTTCATTTAATAGAGGTTGTACATCCGTTTTTGCAAAAACTCCACAACGAGATGCAATAGGATAAATCATTTTATGTTTTTTAGCTAATTCATTTAGTCCTGCAGGCTCTGTATGTAATAGTGAAGCCATTTGATCAATAAAAGCACCAGTTCCTCCAGCACAAGTACCATTCATACGTTGCTCAATAGATTTATCGAAATAAATAATTTTAGCATCTTCTCCACCAAGCTCGATTACAACATCAGTTTCTGGAATATATTTTTCAACAGCTCTTTTACAAGAGACAACTTCTTGTATAAATGGCAAATCTAAAAATTTAGCAGCACTCATAGCACCAGATCCGGTTAAAGCTATTGTGAATGTATAATCAGAATATTTTTCTGTTAAATCTTCTAGTACATTACAAACTGTGTTTCTAGTATCAGAAAAGTGCCTTTGGTAATCTCTATGAATTGTATTTAGGGTTTCGTCCATTACTACTATTTTTACAGTAGTAGAACCTACATCTAATCCAACATGCAATAATTTATTCATATATATAATCTCTCCTTATATAACTAACAAAAGTAAACTTAAATCAACTTTAATTTTATACGGAAATAATTAATTTGTCAAATAGTTTTGCTGGAAGATATGCCAAAAAAAAGCAAAAAAATTAGAGCTATTAAAGCCCTATATTGTTAGTAATGAAAGTATAAATATATATTGACAAATACTGCCTAATAAGATGAATATATGAAAAATTTCATGAAATCCAAAATATTTGTTTTTTAGATGAGGCCACTTTAGACCATATATTATACCTCCAATAGTATAAAATATTCCTCCTACAACTAACCACCATAATAAATTAAGAGCATTTAAAGATGAAAAAATCTTTATCATAGGATATATTGCAACAATGACTATCCAACCCATTCCTATATATATACTAGTGGTAAGCCATCTAGGTGCTTTTATCCAAACTGAAGTTAAGATAATTCCAAGTACAGCTAAGAACCATACAACTCCAAAAATGCTCCAACCCCAAGGACCTCTTAGAACTGTTAAACAAACAGGGGTGTAAGTTGCAGCAATTAATATATAAATCATAATGTGATCAAATTTTCGAAATACATTCATAGCTTTTTCTTTTAGATTTAATAAATGATATAAACTACTAAATGTATATAATAAAATTAATCCTACACCAAATATTGTATAGGAAACTACATGCCATGCAGTTCCATATATAGCCGCAAATACTATTAAAATTACAAGACCAGCTATAGATAAAACAGCACCAAATGCATGTGAAAAGCCACTTATTGGATCTTTTATCTTTGCCATATTTAATCTCCTCAAAACAGATTATGTTATAATTTTACCCAATTTCTAAAAAATGTCAATAAAAAGTTCTAAAAACTTAAAGAATATAATATTTATAAAAAAAGACAAGTTAAAAAGGAGTGTTTTTATGAAAAAAAAATTAATAATTATTGTATCTGCAGTTATTATAATTTTGGTAGGAATAATGACTTATTTTTATTTAACTAAAGAAAAAACTGTATCAGTTGAATATCAGCCAGAAGAAGAAATTACTAATGAACAAATGAGGCAAACTATAGTATCATTATATTATAAAAATAAGGATACGAAAGAACTAATGCCGGAGGGTAGAGTTATAGACTCAAAAGAATTGCTAGAAAATCCATATAAAAAATTGGTAGAATTATTAATAGAAGCACCAAAGAATGATAAATTAGAAAGTGCAATACCTGAAGGAACAAAAGTTAATAATGCAAAAATAGAAGGTGATATAGTATATTTAGACCTATCTAAAGAATTTATAGAAAATCATGCAGGAGGGCAAGAGGAAGAAAGTCTAACAATATACTCTATTGTAAATACATTAACAGAATTAACAGAAGTGAATAGTATAAAAATTCTAATAGATGGAAAAGAAGATGAATCATTTAAAGACGGAAAAATAAATTTTAGTGAACCGTTTTTAAAGATAAATTAGTGAAAAACTATTTTAAAATTTTATATAATTTAATACTATTAAATATTTTCTTTAAATTACGTAGAAAATATTCAACTTCATAAAGAGAGCATAATGTGCTTTCTTTTTTTCCTTTGAAATTAAATGACTTTTTAGCTTTTTTATCCATATTAGGCTCCTTTCTAAATGCAGGATTTGATTTATGGAACTTTTTTTTATATAATATGATTAAAAATAAATAATGTGAAGGATAGAGGAAATTCTATGGAATTAAATGAGGATGAAAGAATAGATGATTTAGAATATAAAAATATGAAAATAATTCAGAATAAAAATTATTTTTGCTTTGGAATAGATAGTATTTTATTGTCTGATTTTGCAAAAGAAATAAAGGACAATTCTATTTGTGCAGACTTCGGAACAGGTACAGGAATTTTAGGGATATTATTGTGTGCAAAAACAAAATTAAAAAAAATATATGGAATAGAAGTACAAAAAGAAATTGCCAAAATAGCTGAGAGAAATGTTAAATTAAACAATTTAGAAGCTAGATTTGAAATAATAAATGAAAATATTTTAAATATAAATAAAATATTTTCAAAAAAATATTTTGATTATATTGTTATGAATCCTCCATATAAAAAAAATAATACAGGAATAAAAAACGAAATAAAAGAGAAATTAATTGCTAGACACGAAATAGAAGCAAATTTAGAAGATTTTATACAAGTATCATATGATTTATTAAAAGATAATGGGACTTTATATATGGTTCATAGAACGGACAGGTTAGTGGATATTATGTGTATACTAAGAGAAAAAAGAATAGAACCAAAAGAAATAAGGTTAATTTTCTCCAATAAAAATGAGTCACCAAAATTAATTTTAATAAAAGCAGTAAAAAATGCAAAACCTTTTTTAAAAATGGATAAACCATTATATATATATGATGATAATGGAAATTATACAAATAGTATTCTAAAAATATATAATAAAGAATAGAGGCGAATTTTATGAATGGAAAATTATATTTAGTAGCAACCCCAATCGGAAATTTAGAAGATATAACATTAAGGGCATTAAAGATATTGAAAGAAGTAGATATAATAGCAGCGGAAGATACTAGACAAACTCTGAAATTGCTTAATCATTATGAAATATCAAAGCCATTAATAAGTTACTACAGGCATAATGAAGATATAAAAAGTGAAATTTTAATATCTAAGTTATTAGATGGAAAAAATATAGCAATAGTAACAGATGCTGGAACTCCAGGCATATCTGATCCAGGAGAAGAAATTGTAAAAGAAGCTATAAAAAATAACATAGAAATAATACCAATACCAGGGGCTTGTGCATTAATAAATGGATTAATTGCGTCAGGACTTAATACAAAAGAATTTGTTTTTTATGGATTTTTACCAATGAATAAAAAGAATAGAAAAATAAAATTAGAGGAAATATCTAAAGAAAATAAAACTGTAATTTTGTATGAAGCACCTCATAAGATTGAAAATACACTTACTGATTTATTAAATTATTTAGGAGATGTAGATTGTGTAATAGCAAGAGAATTAACTAAAATACATGAAGAAATTTCAAGAGGAAAAATTTCTGAAATGATTGAAAAATATAAAGAACCTAAGGGAGAATTTATAATATTATTAAATTTAAACAAACAAAAAATAGAAAATAACTATGAAGAACTTACATTAGAGGAACATTATAAGATGTATGAAGAAAAAGGATTAGAAAAAAGAGAAATTATCAAACAAATAGCAAAAGATAGAAATGTAGCCAAAAATGAAATATATCAATATTTTATAAAAAAATAGGAAATAAATTTTTTATTTCCTATTTTTTTATAAAATATTATTCTGTAGCATCCATATCAGCAATTTGTTTAGCACATTTACTACAAACTAATTTTCCTTTATAATCAATTAATTTTTTTGAACTTCCGCAAAATATGCAATTTGGTTCATACTTCTTTAATATAATAGAAGAACCGTCAACATATATCTCGATTGGATCTTTTTCAGCAATACCAAATTTATTTCTTAATTCGATAGGAATTACTACTCTTCCTAATTCATCAACTCTTCTAACAATTCCTGTAGATTTCATAAAAATTTTCCCTCCCTTTTTTCTACATTTTTCGACAAAAAATCTATAACTATAATAGCATATATTTAAAATAAATGCAATACTTAACTTGAAATTTTTAACAGTATATAAATTCAGAAACTAAAGGATATGTAGATATTAGAGCAAAATCAAACTTTAAAATATTAACAAAAAAATCAATATTAACTAATAAATAAAAATATGTACTATCATAAAAAAGATTATATACGAATAAAAATGTAGAATAAAAAGGAGATAAAAATATGTTAAATATATTATGGCCAGCATTTATTATAATTTCTTTTATATATGCTTTTTTTTCAGGAAATATAGAAAATGTTAGTAATGGAATTTTTGATTCTTTAGAAAGTGTAGTAAACTTATCATTAACATTGTTAGGAACACTTTGTATGTGGAATGGAATAATGGAAATAGCAATGAATACAAGCTTTGTGGAAAAGCTTACTAATATAATAAAACCATTAATGAAATTTTTATTTCCAAATCTAAACAACAAAAAGGCATATCAGGAAATTTCGATGAATATGATAGCAAATGTATTAGGTTTAGGAAATGCAGCAACTCCGTTAGGTTTAAAAGCTATGAAAACATTGCAGGAGGAAAACGAAAATAAGGATAAAGTAAACAATCATATGGCAATGTTTATAGTACTTAATACAGCATCTTTACAATTAATACCGACAAATGTAATAGCAATTAGAACGTCATTAGGATCACAAATGCCAAGTGGAATAATATTTCCTGTTTGGATAGCTACAATTATAGCTGCTATAGTAGGGGTTACCGCTACAAAGATTTTTATTTCTAAAAATAAATAAGAAGGAAAGAAAAATGAATTTAGTTAATTATTTATCTGCATCTGCAATACCAATAGTTATATTAATAATTATCATATATGGATTATTTGAAAAGAAAAAAGTATATGATATTTTTTTAGATGTAGCAAAAGACGGAATAAAAATAGTATTAAAACTATTTCCAACATTAATAGGAATATTTGTAGCTGTTGGGGTATTAAGAACTTCAGGAATATTAGATTTAATTGTAAAATTTGTTTCGCCTATAACAAATTTACTAAATATACCAAGTGAGATAATGCCATTAGCATTATTAAGACCAATATCTGGTAGTGCATCTATTGGAGTAGCAGTAGATATTATGCAAAAATATGGAACAGATACTTTTATAGGATTAGTTACTTCGACTATAATGGGATCTACAGAGACTACATTATATACAATTGCAGTATATACAAGTTGTGTGGGAATAAAAAAAACAAGATTTGTATTAGCAGCTGCATTACTAGCAGATATTGCAGGAATGATTAGTTCTGTCGTAATATGGCAAATCTTGTCATAAGGTTTTTGTTGACATATATAAAAAAAGATAGTAATATTGTATCATAATTTAAATCTAAGAGGTATAAAGTGTTTTTTAAATTCATTTTATTTATTATTATCTTTTTAATTATAAAAAAAATCATAGAAAAATTTTTATCTTATAAAATTCTAAAAAAAATATCCGAATAAAGATTTTACTATTGTAGCAGAAAATTTTAAAATTCATTAATTAAAATTTTTTTCTTAAAATAATTCTAATTTAAGTTTATAAAATTTTATTGTATCCCCCAAAAATATAAAATATAATAGCCCCCACTAATAATATTTATATATATTTTTTTCTGCTACAATTCATATATAATAATTTTATTAATAAATTAATGATGATATTTTTCGTTAAATTGAATTTTAAATGCTCTAAATAATTGTTCTAGTAAAAATAATCGAATTAACTGATGTGGAAATGTCATTTTAGAAAATGATATTAATTCATTGGATTTATTTAATAATTCATTTGACAAACCAAGAGTTCCGCCTATTATAAAAGTTATATTACTATTTTTATTTAAAGCTACATTTTCAATTTTTTTAGAAAATTCTTCAGATGAATATTGCTTCCCATTTAAATCAAGGCAAAATACATAATTATCAGGTTTTATATGAGATAATATATTATTACTTTCTGTCATCTTTATTTTATTAATAATATTCTCATTTAAGCTTTCTGGAAGTTTTTCATCAGGAAGCTCTAAAATATTTAAAGAACAATATTTAGAAAGCCTTTTAGAATATTCTTTTATGCCATCTTTTAAATATTGTTCTTTTAATTTTCCAACACAAATAATTGTTATATGTAACATAAAAACTCCTAATTTGCTATTTCTATAATAGGACTAGGATTTGTTCTACTTGCAACTCCTAATTTAATAGCATTTTCATCAAATTTATTTTCAATAAGCTCTTCAACTACTGTTTTATATGCTAGTTCAGGAAAATTATTTTCTTTACTTAAATGACCAAGCATAACATTTTTTAATCCAGAGTGAATTAGATTTGATATTGTTTTACCAGCAGTTTTATTAGAAAGATGTCCGTTTGGACCTTTAATCCTTTGTTTTAATAAATATGGATATGGTGAAACATCCAACATTTCAGGTTCATAATTTGCTTCTAATAAAACAAAAGAGCTTTTTTCAAGTTTATGAAAAATTTCTTCATTTATATGACCTAAATCTGTGGCTATACTTATTTTATTATCCTTATATGTAATATTATATCCACAAGGATTTGCCGCATCATGTGGAATTTTAAATGAAGAAATTATTAAATCATTAATTGCAAAATCTTCATTTATAATAAATTTATTTTTGTTTTCATTAGTTATTTTTATACTTTGATCTGGCATAGCATCCCAAGTTTCTGCATTTGCATATACAGGAATATTATACTTTTGTGATAATGTTCCAAGACCTTTTATATGATCTTTATGCTCATGAGTTACTAAAATAGCATTGATATCTTTAGCATCAACATTTATACTTGCAAGAGCATTTACTATTTTCTTTGCACTTTCTCCAGCATCAATCAATATTTTGGTATTCTGTGTTTGTACAAACAAACTATTCCCAGAACTACCACTATATAAACTACAAAATCTCAACATAATTATTTTCCTTTGCTATTCTGATACTCTTTGAATTTTTGCACCAAGTTTTCTAAATTTTTCTTCTATATTTTCATAACCTCTATCAATATGTTCTAAATTATATACTTCTGTTGTTCCTCCAGCAGTTATACCAGCAATAATTAATGCAGCACCTGCACGTAAGTCTGTCATATAAACAGGAGCACCTTTCAAATTTTTTACTCCCTCAAATACAGCAGATTTTCCTTGAGCAGTTATCTTTGCACCCATCTTATTTAATTCTTCTGTGTATTGGAATCTAGATTCCCAAATACTTTCATTAATTATACTTGTACCATCTGCTAAAGATAAACACACTCCCATTTGAGGTTGTAAATCTGTAGGAAATCCTGGATAAGGTAATGTTTTAATAATTGCCTTAGAAGGTCTTTTATTCATCCATACGTGAATAGAATCACCTAAATCCTCAACATTACCGCCTATTTCTACTATTTTAGCAGTAACAGAATCCAAGTGCTCCGCAACACAATTTTTTATTAAAATATCTCCTCTAGAAGCAACCGCAGCAAGCATAAATGTTCCTGCTTCTATTTGATCAGGAACTACAGAATATGTAGTATTACCTTTTAGTTCCTTTACACCATTAATTTTAATTACATCTGTTCCAGCTCCACGTATGTCTGCACCCATTGTGTTTAAGAAATTGGCTACATCAACTATATGAGGTTCTTTAGCTGGATTATCTATTGTTGTTGTTCCCTCTGCAAGAACACTTGCAAGAATAGCATTAATAGTTGCACCAACAGATACAATATCCATATATATATTTGTTCCCATTAATTTTTTTGCTTTGGCAATAATTTTTCCGCCTGTAACATCAACCTTTGCACCAAGTGCTTCAAATCCTTTTATATGTTGATCAATTGGTCTAGCACCTAATTTACATCCACCAGGAACTCCAACTTCAGCTGAGCCACATCTTCCAAGAAGAGAACCTAATAAGTAATAGGATGCTCTAAATTTGCTTGTCATGTCTATAGGTATGTTATTACAGCTTATATTTCTAGTATCTATGGTAGCTTCATTTGGACCTGTCCATTTTATTTTTGCTCCAAGCTTTTCTAATATAGTACAATATATCTTAACATCGCTTATGTTAGGTAAATTATCAATTGTACATACACCATTTATTAATAATGTGGCTGGTAATATAGCAACAGCAGCATTTTTTGCTCCACTAATATTAACTTCACCTTTTAGTCGAGTAGGCCCATTTATAACTAATTTATCCAAAGTAATTCCTCCGTTAATCAAACTAAAAATAGAATACATAGTATTCTATTTCTAATATATAACATAAATTGTTACAATTTACAAGAGCTATTTTTGAGCCATAAATTTTATATTTTCGAAAAATTCTACTAGTTTAAATTTAAAGTTAATTTCAGAATCATCAGTATTACTAATTAAGCTGTATTCTTCTTCTGGCATAGATTCTTGCATTTGCTTTTTAGATTCATCTGGAACAATTCCGGATGAAACATCAACAAAACACAACGGAGGAAACATTACACACCACCAATTTTGACCTTTAGCTTCTCCAATTTTTACTCTTAGAGCATCATAATATCCAGAAGGTAAAGAAATATCTCCGTAAGTTTTTGTTGGAAACTCAAAATTACCAATCTCAACAGAGACATCATAATTAAAACCATTTTCAGAAATTACTTTTTTAGCCATATTTTCAAAATCATTTAAATGGGCATTTGCTAAAGAAATTACCTCGGATTTAGAAGTGCAATTTTCACAAATAGAGTTCATATATTCTATAAGATCATCTCTAACAAGATATTTTAAGTTTTGATCTTCTTTGCTATTGCTATTTGCAATTACATGTAACCTAAATAAGCTATCAGAAATATTATTTGAAACGGCTGTAACATATGATAATGCTGATACGAATATAAATAATACTAATAAAATTAATATTATACAAAATCTCTTAATGGTGGAAAATTTAATAAAATTTAAAGTTTTTTTCATAAAAATCCTCCTTTGAAAAATAAAAACTATTTAATAGAATTATTAACTAAAATTATAAAAATATACAATGATGGAAAAAATTTTTTAATGTCGAAAATAAGGATATGATTGTGTTGTAATATTCTTGACACATTTGTAATAAAATGGTAAAATTTACCAAGTAACAAATTTATTTTAGGGGGATTTAAAGAATGGAAAAAGTAAATAAGAAACTATTAAAACTTTGTAGTTTTTATGTAAGTGATTGGCACTTAATTACAATGATGCTTCCATATTTAAATGAAGAAATAAACAAAGAAAATAAAATAGTTACGATACTAGAAAAAGATATAAAAGATAAAGTAGAAACTTTAGTACAGAAATTAAATTTAAAAAATTCAGAAAAGATTTTAGACACAAAATGGAATGTTATGAAAACAAAAAAATATGCTGAAATTAAAAATTTACTTAACATGGAAAGTAAATTATCTACAAGATTAACAATTATAATAGATGGAAGTAAAAAATTTATAGATACAGTAAATAAAAATATAGAAAGATGGATAAAACAAGATAAAAATGTACAAAATATAAAACTAATTAATTGTTATGAAATAACAGAATTTAATTACAATATAAATGAGATTTTAGATGAACATGATAAAATATTAAATACTTCTGGAGAAAGAAAAATAGAAGATATATTTGAAGGATATGAAAAAAGTAAAAAAATAGGATAATACAACAATATTCATATAAGAATAAATAATGTTGACTATTTATTTAAAATAGTATATATTAAATATTATGAAAAGTAGACTATATTATATAGTCTATTTTTTCTTATCAAAATTTCAGGAGGAATAGAAATGAAAGAAAAATTGGAGGCTGTAGAAGCTGTATTAAAAAAATATGACCAAGAACAGCTTTTGGCTAATTATGAAAAACTATCAGAAGAACAAAAAGAAAGGCTATTAGACGAAATATTAACAATAGACTTCAATCAAATTTCCAAACTATATGCAAATAGAAATATGAAACAAGTCTATTCAGAATCCGAGATTAAGCCTATTCCGTATGTTGAAAAAGATAAGATGAGCAAAGAGGAAAAAGAAAAATATGATGAATTAGGAATTAAAACAATAAAAGCAGGAAAACTTGCAGTAGTTACAATGGCAGGTGGACAAGGAACAAGATTAGGACATAATGGACCTAAAGGTACATTTGATATAGGATTAGAATCTCATAAGTCCATTTTCGAAATTTTATGTGACACATTAAAATCAGCAAATGAAAAATATGGTGTTGTAATACCATGGTATATAATGACAAGTAAAGAAAATAACAAAGATACAGTAAATTTCTTTGAAAAAAATAAATATTTTGGTTATCCTAAAGGATATATTCAATTCTTTAAACAAGGTGAATTACCTATGGTTGGAGAAGATGGAAAAGTACTTTTAGATGAAGAAGGAATGATAAAATTAGCAGCAGACGGACATGGAGGAGTATTTTCTTCAATGCTAAAAGATGGAATTATATATGATATGAAAGCTCGCGGAATTGAATGGGTTTTTATAGGTGCAGTAGACAATGTTTTGGTTAAAATGGTAGACCCAACCTTAATAGGTCTTGCAGAAAGCAAAGGAGTATTGGCAGCAGGAAAGAGCGTAGTAAAAGCAGGACCACATGAAAAAGTAGGAGTATATTGTAAAAGAAATGGAAAACCAAGTGTTATAGAATATTCTGAAATTTCTAAAGAGATGGTAGAAGAAAAAGATGAAAATGGACAATTAAAATATGGGGAATCACAAACAAATTGTAACTTATTTAATATGCAAGCAATCGAAAGAGTTAGTGAAAAACATTTACCATATCATAGTGCACATAAGAAAGCTACCTATATGAATGCAAAAGGAGAAATAATAAAAGGAACAGAGCCAAACGCATATAAATTTGAGGCATTTTTCTTTGATGCATTTGATAGTCTTGATGACATGGCAATAATGAGAGTAAAAAGAGAAGAAGAGTTTGCACCAGTTAAAAATGCAGAAGGTGTAGATAGTCCAGAAACAGCAAGAAAATTATATCAAGATTTTTGGAAAACAAAATAATTAAATAAAGATACAACATGCCAAAGACAAAATACTTTGGCATGTAATATTTTAGGAGGGATATTTATATGAATTATTTAGAAAGATACAATCAATGGCTTAATGATCCTGCAATAAGTAAAAAAGATAAAGAAGAATTAGAAAGTATAAAAGGGAATGAAAAAGAAATAGAAGATAGATTTTATAAAGACTTAGAATTTGGTACAGCAGGTTTAAGAGGAGTTATAGGGATTGGTACAAACAGAATGAATACATATACTGTTTTAAAAGCAACTCAAGGTTTGGCTAATTATATTATAAAGAAAAATGGTCAAGAAAGAGGAGTAGCAATAGCATATGATTCTAGAAGAATGTCAAAAGAATTTAGTGAGCAGACAGCATTATGCCTAAATGCTAATGGAATAAAAACATATAGATTTGATTCATTAAGACCAACTCCAGAATTATCTTTTGCAGTAAGACAATTAGGATGTATATCAGGAATTGTTATCACAGCAAGTCATAATCCACCAGAATATAATGGATATAAAGTATACTGGGAGGATGGAGCACAAATAGTAGAACCAACAGACAAAGAAATAATTCAAGAAGTAAATAATATAAAAGATTTATCAAGTATAAAGACTATGGAAAAAAGAGAAGCAGAGGAAAAAGGACTTTATAATACTATAGGAAAAGAAATTGATGATAAATACATAAATACATTAAAAAAACTAGTAGTAAATCAAAAAGCAATTAATGAAATGCAAAAAGATATAAAAATAGTATATACACCTCTACATGGTACAGGAAATATTCCTGTACAAAGGATTCTAAAAGAAATCGGGTTTGAAAATGTATATGTAGTGCCAGAGCAAGAAAAACCAGATGGAGATTTCCCAACAGTTAGTTATCCAAACCCAGAAGATCCAAAGGCCTTTGCATTAGCTTTGGAATTAGCAAAAAAAGTTAATGCAGATGTAATTTTGGCTAATGATCCAGATGCAGATAGATTAGGAGTATATGTAAAAGATACTAAAACAAATGAATATATTCAATTTAATGGAAATATGACAGGAAATTTACTTGCAGAGTATATTTTATCACAAAAGAAAGCAAATGGAACTTTACCTAAAAATGGTGCAATAATTAAAACTATAGTATCTTCAAATTTAACAGATGCAATTGCAAAAGAATATGGTGTAAAATTATTTTCAACACTTACAGGATTTAAAAATATAGCTAAAATAATTAGAAGTTTTGAAGAAAATAATAATGAATATGAATGTCTATATTCATACGAAGAAAGTTATGGTTGCATAATAGGTACCCATGCAAGAGATAAAGACGGAATTGTTGCAGTTATGACAGTTTGCGAAGCAGTAGCATATTATAAACAACAAGGTATGACTTTATGGGACCAAATGAATAATATGTATAAAAAATATGGATATTATAAAGAAAAACAGTTTTCAGTTACATTAAAAGGATCAGAAGGAGCAGAGCAAATAAAGAAAATGATGGAAAATTTAAGAGAAAATCCTCCAAAGAAAATATCAAAATATAATGTAATATCTGTTGGAGACTATAACAAGCAAATAATACATAATACTTCTACAGGAGAAGATACAAGTACAAACTTACCAAAATCTAATGTATTATACTATGAACTAGAAAATGATGCTTGGTGTTGTGTAAGACCATCTGGAACAGAGCCTAAAATAAAATTCTATATGGGAGTAAAAGAAGATAGCGAAGAAAACGCAGAAAAAGAATTAAATAATATAGAAGAAGATATGAAAAAATATGTTTAATTAATTTTAATAACACTACTTAAATTAAGTAGTGTTATTTTTATATAAATAACAAGATAAAACATATTGCTTATTTATAGTGAATAACATATAATATGAAAAAAAGTAGGAGAATAAAAATGGATATAAAAGTAAAAGATTTTATTAAAATATGTAATGGAAAACTTATATGTGGAAATGAAGATAAAGTGTGTGATAATTTTTGCAAAGATAGTAGAGAAGTAAAAAAAGGAGATACATACTTAGGTATAAAAGGAGAAAATATAAATGGGAGTATATTTTATAAACAAGCTTTAGAAAACGGAGCAGAAATATTAATATTACAAGATATAGAAATAGAAAAAGATATATTAAAAAAATATAAAGATGTAAGCATCATTATTGTAGATAATGTAATAAAAGCCATACAAAATATGGCAAAATATAAAAGAGAAAATTCTAACGTTAAAGTTGTTGGAATTACAGGGAGTGTAGGTAAAACAAGTACAAAAGATATTATAGCAAATGTACTTTCTCAAAAATATAAAGTTTTAAAAACGGAAGGAAATTATAATAATGAAATAGGATTACCACTTACAATTTTAAAATTAAAAGATGAAGAAATAATGGTATTAGAAATGGGGATGAGTGCATTTGGTGAAATGAGTATACTTACTAATATAGCAAAACCAGATGTAGCTGTAATTACAAATATAGGAACATCACACATAGGAATTTTAGGGTCTAGAGAAAATATATTAAAAGCAAAATTAGAAATATTAGAAGGTTTAAATAAAAGTGGAGAACTTATAATAAATAATGATAATGACTTATTACATGAATGGGCTAAAAACGAGAAAATAGTAGAAAATATAAAAACATATGGAATCAATGAAAAAAGTGACTATATGGCATATAATATTAAGTTAAATGAAAATGGAAGCAATTATAATATTAATATAAGTAATGAAACATATGAAATAACTGTGCCAGTAAGTGGAGAACATTTTGTATACAATAGTCTATGTGCAATTGCAGTAGGATTATATTTTAATATAAAAATGTCAGACATAATTATAGGAATATCTAATTTTAGCCTTACAAAAAAAAGAATGGAAATTATAAAAACAAAATTTGGTGTACTAATTATAAATGACTGTTATAATGCAAGCTATGATTCTATGAAAGCTGCCATAGAATATTTAAGTACGTTACAAGGAAGAAAAATTGCAATCCTAGGAGATATGTTAGAACTAGGGAACTTTAGCGAACAGTTACATAAAAAAGTAGGATACGAAGTAGCAATAAATAAAATAGATATATTAATTTGTATTGGAGAAGAGGCTAAAAATATAGCAATTGAAGCAATAGAGCAGAAAATGGATAAGGATAATATATACCAATTTAATAATAAGGAAGAGGCAATTAATTTTATAAAAAATATACTAAAAAGCGGAGATTCTATATTAGTAAAAGCTTCAAATAGTATGAGATTTGATGAAATAACAAACAAAATAGTTGAACTTAAATAATTTTAAAGGAGATGATTTTTTGGAAAAATTAAAAATAGGTGTTATATTTGGTGGAATGTCTACAGAACATGATGTTTCGATAGTATCAGGTTCATCTGTATTAAATAACTTAAATGGTGAAAAATATGAGATACTACCAATATATATTGATATTAATGGATTTTACTATAAATATATAGGAAATATAAAAGAACTAGCTAAATTACATGTTGGAGATGGAATAGAAAATATAGAAAAAATAGAAAATCCTATTACATATTTGAAAAAATGTGATGTTATATTTCCTGTATTACACGGTTTATACGGTGAAGATGGTACAATACAGGGGCTATTAGAATTATTAAAAATAAAATATGTAGGTTGTAATGTTTTAGCATCAAGTGTAGCTATGGATAAAGCATATGCCAAAATTATATTTGATAAAGCTGGTTTAAAACAAGCCAAATATGTATACATATACAAAAAGAACAATAAAGATTATGAATATATAGATAAGGAATTTAATGTAGAAACATTAGATATAAATAATATTTCAAAAAAAATATCTAATATTCTTAAAATGCCTGTTTTTGTGAAACCATCCAATTCAGGCTCTTCAGTAGGAATAAAAAAAGCGAATAATGAAAATGAATTAAAAAGTGCAATCGAATATGCAGGAGAATATGATAAGAAAATAGTTATAGAGGAAGAAATAAAAGGAAGAGAAGTAGAATGTGCAGTATTAGGAAATAGAGATGTTATAGCTTCATGCGTTGGAGAAATAAAATCAGCAGAGAACTTTTATACATTTGATGCAAAATATAATAATGCAGAATCAAAAACTATTATTCCAGCTGAAATAGATAAAGAAATATCTGATGAGATTAGAACTTCTGCAATAAAGGCCTTTAAAGCAATTGATGGAAAGGGACTATCTAGAGTTGACTTTTTTATAGGAAATGATGGAAAAGTTTATATAAATGAAATAAATACAATGCCAGGATTTACACAGATAAGTATGTACCCAAAACTATTTGAAGCAGAAGGACTAGAATATTCACAACTGTTGGATAAATTAATAGAATTAGCATATGTAAATGAGTAATATTGGAGGAGAAAATGTATAATTTAGAAGATATACAAAATGATGTAAAAAATATATTATCAGAAAAAAGATATATACATTCTGTTGGAGTTATGAAGCAGGCCGAATATTTAGCAAGAAAATATAATGAAGATATACAAATTGCTAAAACTGTTGGTATTGTACACGATATAGCAAAAGAAATGTCAAGAGAAGAAAAATTAGAATACGCAAATAAAAATAATATATATGTAGATGACATAGAGAAAGTAAGTGTAGGGTTATTACATGCAAAGATTGGAGCTGATATCTGTAAAAGAAAATATAATTTTACAGAACAAATGCAAGATGCGATAAAATATCATACAACAGGTAATATTAGAATGGACAAGCTTGCAAAAATAATATATATTGCAGACAAAACAGAAGAAAATAGAAAATATGATGACTTAGCATATGTTAGAGAATTAGCGGACAAAGATTTAAATGAATGTTTGTTATATATATTAAACTACTCTATAACTGAAAATGTAGAAAAGGGAAAATTAGTTCATCCAGATACTATTTTATTAAGAAATAAATTACTAATGGATTTGGAAAAATAATTTATATGTAATATAAATGAATAATTAATAAAATTAAATACATGTAAACCAAAAAACTATTTATTTATAAGCGTTTATGTGATATAATAATAAACATAGTTAAAACAAAAGACGGAGAATATTAGGTAGCATACTAGGGGGAACCTACATGGTATTTAAAGATTATTATAAAATATTGGAATTAGATAGTAATAAAGTAACCACAGAACAAATAAGACAAGCCTATAGAGAACAAGCAAAAAAATATCATCCAGATGTTGTAGGAAGAAATGAATTTTCAGAAGAAAGATTTAAGGACATAAATGAGGCATATAAAGTTTTATCAAATGTTAATACACGAAAAAAATATGATAGAATGTGGAATATGCATATAGGTAGAAGAAAAAATCTTGGTAATAAGTCAGAAAAAGAATCTTTTTCAGGAGAAGTTATGAAAATGTTTTTTGGAACAAAGAATTCTGAAATATCAGATAATAAGATTTCAAGAGGAAAAGAATCGATTAGAGGCGAAGATGTAGAAACTAAAATAGATATTTCATTATACGAGGCTTTTTATGGTATGGAAAAGAAGATATCTCTAAGAGCGGTAAATGGAAAAATGAAAACATTTACAGTTAAAATTCCAGCAGGAATAAGAGATGGAGAAAAAATACGATTATTGGGACAAGGAAAAAGCGGAGAAAATGGTGGAAAAAATGGTGACTTATTTGTAAAAATTCATTTAGATGGAGGAAAATCTTTTAAACTAAAGGGAAATGATATATATACAAATATATTTTTATCACCATCTGAAGCAGCTTTAGGTGCTAGAGTTGAAGTACCAACAATAGAAGAAAGTATATCACTACTTGTTCCACAAGGAATACAAAGCGGAGAAAGAATTACTATACCCAATAAGGGATATAAAGATGGACTAGGTGGAAGAGGAAATTTAATAGCAGAAGTTAAGATAATGGTTCCAAAAAATATGTCTCAAGAAGAAAGAGAATTATATAGTAAATTGTCAAAATTATCGAAATTTAAACCTAGAGAAATTTATGGTTGACATAAATTGAGAAAAACTATTGACATAACAAATACAAGCATTGTATAATTATATATAGTGGTCTAATATTACAAAAGACGAAATTGATGCAATAATAAATGCAGAGGAGGAGGAAAAAGATGGAAAGTATTAGTGGGAAAAATTTTAGCATTACAGACCCACAGGGAGTAAATACTGTTATCTATCGTGTAAATAGGACTGTTGACTATGAAAGCAAGAATCTTCCTAAATATACAGTGGAAAGATTAGTTTATGGGGAAGAACTAAATGGAACAATGAAAAAGAAAGTCTTTTTTATAGATGAGCCAAAAGAAAGAGAGCAGCTAGTTATACTTTCGTTTGGAAAAGATAAAGTAGTAGTAAATTCTGGTATAATGGAAAATGACAAAGTTAAAATTTCCAAAAAACCAATACCAATAAAGTTTGATACTTTATATTCTGAAGAAGAAACAGAATATAAGGATTTTAAATACACTCCAGATTTAAAAAGACAAATAACAATTATAGACCCAGAAACGGCAGAAGAAGTAAAACCAGTATTATATTTAGATCAAGAAACAAATGATATCAAAGGAAAATGTAAATTAAAGCCATATAAATCATATTTCTCATTTGAAATAAGAGATAAAAAAGAAGATCAGTAGGATTAAGAAAGGGGTTTTAAAATGAGTAGTACAAATGTACCGAATCAAAGAAAAAATGGTAAAAAGGATAATCCGACAGCAGCTTGTGAAACTTATGGTATTGATGGAAAAGGATTAAATAATGTTAAAGGAAATTGGGCACCTACAAACAGTCTAATTTTAGAAGGAAACTTAGAAATAGCAACTATGGATGTTATACTAGGCAAAGACGGAATAATGTATGGTAATGGAAGACCAATAATTAAAACAGTCGGAAATGGATATAAAGAAGTAGAAAGAAATAGAAAAAGAAGAGCAAAAGCTGAGGAACCAGTAAGAAAAAAACAAGATGTACAATTAGGGGAATAGGATAAAACAAAAGAGGTGTATAAAATTATATGAATATAGCTAGAACAATAAAAGAAAACAAAATTAGTTTAATAGTAATTATAGTATTATGGATTATTTTAACTATTATCTTTGTTGCTCCTTTAGCTTATTCTATTGTTAATGCAAGTCAAAATGGTGTATTCGACTTTGGTATATTTTTAGAAACAATAGTTCCTGCGATTGCAAGCTTCAATACCATTGGAAGTGTATTTGGTGCGGCTTACATAGGAACTTTTTTGAAGTGTTTGGGAATATTTACAGTTATATACATAATATTTGCAACAGTAGGATTCTTTAAAACAAAGGCAAAAGGAGATTATTATAATATTGAGCATGGTTCAAGTGATTGGAGCCAAGGTGGAGAGCAATATAGAGTATTAAGTAAAAATAAAGGAATAATACTAGCAGAAAATAATTATTTGCCAACAGATAAAAGAGGTAATATAAATGTATTAGTAGTTGGACGGATCTGGTTCTGGTAAATCAGCATCATATTCAATTCCAAATGCATTTCAATGCTTAGGGTCATATGTTTTTACCGATCCTAAAGGTGAATTGTATGATAAAACAGCAGGGTATTTAAAAAGTCAAGGATATGAAATAAAAGTATTAAATTTAGTTAATCCATCTAATAGTGATGGTTATAATCCGCTAATGCACATTTCTAGTGAGTTAGACGTAGATGTTATCGCAAATACAATTGTTAAAGGTCAAAAAGCTGAAGCAGGAGGCTCAGACCCATATTGGGATGATATGGCAGAAATGTTATTAAAAGCATTAATATATTACTTAATAGCCAAAAGACCTGAAGAAGAACAAAACCTAGCAAGTTGTTCAGAACTAGTTAGAGCAGCAAATTCTAATGGAGGAAGTAACTTATTAACAGAACTTATAAACGAATTACCATATGATCATCCAGCAAGAATGTATTATAAATCTATAGAAATAGCACCAGAAAAAACATATGGTTCAATATTAAGTTCTTTACAATCAAAACTTGGTAAATTTGACTCAAAAGAAATAGCAGAAGTTACATCAACAGACACTATTAATTTTGAAGAAATTGGTACTAAAAAAACAGCTG
>JAGHJM010000079.1 GCA_017886645.1 Clostridia bacterium | reverse complement strand
CATATTAATAGATTGTCCTGCAGGTATTGAACAAGGATTTAAAAATGCTATTGCTGGAGCAGATAGAGCAATTGTAGTAACAACAGCAGAAATATCTTCTATAAGAGATGCAGATAGAATTATTGGTTTACTTGAAGCATCTGAAATAAAAAATCCAGAATTAGTAATTAATAGATTAAGACCTAACATGGTAAAAAAAGGCGAAATGATGGATGTAGATGATATAGTTGATTTATTATCAATTGATTTAATAGGTGTAGTACCTGATGATGAATATATAATAACACAAACTAATAAAGGAGAGCCTGTAGTAACAAATAAAAAGGCTCCATCAGGAAAAGCATATATAGAAACAGCAAGAAGGATTTTAGGTGAAAATATAGATGTAACAATTCCGAGGGATGAGAAAGGTTTCTTCTGTAAAATTAAAAAAATATTGAAAAGAAAATAGTAGCAATAGGAGGAAGATAAATGTTTGAGGGAATTGTGAATTTTTTCAAAAAGTTAAAAAAGACAGAAAAAGTAGCTGATTCTAAATCTAAAGATACAGCAAAAGAAAGATTACATTTAGTATTAATGCAAGATAGAGCAAATGTATCAGCGGATTTCTTAGACATGATGAAACAAGAAATAATAGAAGTAATAAAAAAATATATTGATATAGATGAAAAAGCAATAGATGTTAAACTTACTAACAAAATGAATGATGACGGAACAGTTGGTGCACCAGCTTTATATGCTAATATTCCTATAGTAACAATAAAAAATGAAGCAAGAAAAATAAGCGGACAAGACGAAAATACGAATGTATCAGAAAATGAAAAAGTAGAAAATAAAGATGAAAATAAAAATGACGAAAAAGAAGAGAATGTAGAAGAAAAAAATAATGATACAGAAAAAGTCGAAGAAAATGAGGATGATCTTGTAGAACAACCAAATGCTGAAATAAAAATAGAAGAGGTTAATGAAGAAGTAAATGAAGATGATAACACGGAGGATAAAAGCAAATAGTATATAGTAAACGAGGTTAAGAATGAAAAGAAAATTATTAAAAAATATAGAGTGGGGCATATTGATTTGCACCATTTTATTAATTGTAATAAGCTTTGTTGCATTGCTTTCAGCAACGCAAAACTCAGATTATGATGAATTTAAAAAACAAATCGTGTGGGTATTAGTAAGTATACCTATTATGATAATAGTAATATTAATTGACTATGATATATTTGTTAAAGTATCTCCAGTTTTATATGGGGCATCAATTATAGTATTAATAACGGTTTTATTTACTGATCCAATAAATGGAGCTAGCAGTTGGTTTAGTTTTGGACAATTTACAATTCAACCAGCTGAATTTGCCAAAATAGCTTTTGTATTATTTTTAGCTTTTGTAATTACAAAAATTCAGCAAAAAGGAAGAGATGAAATAAGTAGACCATTAAAACTTGGGCTAATATTATTAGTAGCTGCAGTTCCAATTTTGTTAATAGTTAAACAGCCAGATTATGGTACAGCATGTGCTTTTGTGATGGGATTAATATTTATACTATTTGTTTCTGGAATAAAAAAGAGATATATAATTACAGCTATTATGGCGGTCGTTATACTTGTACCAGTAGCATACTTCTTTGTATTACCAGAGCATGCAAAAGAAAGAATAGATGTTTATTTGAATCCAGATTTAGACCCTAGAGGTGCTGGATATAACATCATTCAGTCAAAGCTTGCAATTGGTGCTGGACAACTATTAGGAATGGGGCTATTTAAGGGAAACCAAACCCAATTGGGGTATTTATACCCTAAGACAACGGACTTTATTTATTCTGTCATAGGAGAAGAACTGGGGTTTCTGGTGGCAGCAGGAGTAATTATACTCTACGTTATATTAATAACAAAAGCAATGTATGTGGCAAAAACTGCAAAAGACGATATGGGGTCATATATAGCGGCAGGAATAGCAGGAATATTTTTCTTCCATATGGTTGAAAATATAGGTATGACTATGGGATTGCTTCCAATTACAGGTATTCCACTACCATTTGTAAGTTATGGTGGAAGTTCTATGATAACAAATTTCATTATGATAGGACTATTACTTAATATAAGTGCAAGAAGAAAAAGAGCATTATTTGTAGACTAAAAGGAGTTAAGATGTTTTATAAAAGTATAAAAATAGGAAATGTAATATTAGAAAATAATATATTTTTAGCTCCAATGGCAGGTATAACAGACCTGCCTTTTAGATTAGTGTGCAAAAAATATAATCCGGGACTTGTTTATACAGAAATGATAAGTAGTAAAGGTCTTATGTACCAAGACGGAAAAACAAATTTATTATTGCATTCTGTGGAAAAAGAAAAACCTTTAGCGGTACAAATATTTGGAAGTGATGTAGATGCAATAGCATATGCAAGCGAATATGTAAGTAATTTCGCTGATATAGTTGATATTAATATGGGCTGCCCTGCACCTAAAGTTGTAAAAAATGGTGATGGAAGTAGGTTGCTTTTAAATTTAAATTTAGTAAAAAAAATTGTTGAAACCGCTGTAAAAAAATCAAAAGTGCCAGTAACTGTAAAGATTAGAACTGGTTGGGATGAAGAACATATAGTAGCAGTAGAAGTGGCTAAAATAATAGAAAATGCAGGGGCATCTGCTATAACTGTACATGGTAGAACAAGGAATGAATTTTATTCTGGAAAGGCTAATTGGGATATTATAAAACAGGTAAAAGAAGCTGTAAAAATTCCTGTAATAGGAAATGGAGATATTAAAACACCAGAAGATGCATTACAAATGTTTAAAGAAACAAATGTAGATGGAATAATGATAGGAAGAGCATCAATCGGAAATCCGTGGATATTTAGAGAAATAAAACAATACTTATGTGAAGAAGTACAAGAGAAAGTTTCTAATGAAGAAAAGTTAAGAATAATGATAGAACATATAAATTTAGCAGTAGAAGAAAAGGGAGAAAATGTAGCTATAAAAGAAATGAGAAAGCATATTAGTTATTATATTAAAAATTTACCAAATGCTACTATTATAAGAAATAATGTAAATAAAATAGAGACAAAAAACGAACTGATGGCTTGCCTAACAGAATATTTAAACAATTTATGAATAAAAATAGACTAGGATTATAGTAATCTTAGTCTATTTTTAAGTGTTTGAATTTTAAGGAGGCAAAATGAAAAAAATTAATAAAAAAGTGCTTGTTTTAATAATTATGTTAATTGTAATTAGTATAATTTTAACAATTAATTTTTTTGTTCAAAAATTTAATAAAAATTTAAATAATGGAAATAATATAGTTAGCAAAAATATTCAAGAAATTGAAGAGTATATTTTAAATATTAGTTCATTTGAAGCAAAAATAGAAGTAACAGTTGAGAGTAATAAAAACACAAATAAATATATAATAGAGCAAAGATATATATCACCAAATACTGAAAATCAAATAGTATTGGAGCCTGCAAATATAGCGGGATTAGAAACTATATATAGCGACGGAACTTTAAAACTTAATAATACAAAATTAGACTTACAAACAGTATATGAAGAATATAAGTATGTAACATATAATAATTTATGGCTAAACTCATTTATAAAAGAATATAAGGAAAGTAATGAAAAAAATATTAAAGAAAATGAGGCAAATTTCGTAATGACAGTAAATACAGAAAATGATGTAAAAAGTTTGTATATAGATAAAAGCACAGGAAATCCAACTAAATTATTAGTACAAGATAAGAACCAAAAAAATACAATTTACATATTATATAATGAGATAAAGATAAATACTTTAAATAAATAGTGCACTAGCAAATCTTTTTAGACTATGTTTATCTCTAGCTAGTATTTAAGATATATCAACAAAAAAACTTTAAATCTACAAATATTAGGAGTGAAGAAAATGGTAGTTAAAAGAGGAGATATGTTTTATGCAGATTTAAGTCCTGTTGTTGGATCAGAGCAAGGTGGAGTAAGACCAGTGCTAATTATACAGAATGACGTTGGAAACAAACACAGCCCAACGGTAATTGCAGCTGCGATTACTTCACAAGTTACAAAAAATAAGTTGCCAACACACATAGAAATTGGACCACAAGAGGGCGGATTAAAAGAAGAATCTATAGTATTAACAGAACAAATAAGGACAATAGATAAAAGCAGACTTAAAGAAAAAATTGGTCATATTGAAGATGAAGAAGTTATTTCTAAAATTAACAATGCATTAGGTGTAAGCTTTGGGTTATAATAATTATAAAACTATAAAATGAATTCCCCAAGTTATTAACATTTATTTAATAACTTGGGGATAATATATTAAATTTTTAAGTTTTTAATAATTTTAATTTCTTTATATAAATCAGAAACTCTTTGTTCACGCAAAACTAAAGCATCTTTATATTCTACTAAAACATTTTTATAATTATCAAAATTCTCACCTGCTTGAAATAACATTTTCATTCCTTCTTTATAATATTCCTTAGTTTTAGGATTAGAGGTAGAATTCATTTTATTTTCATATTTTTCAATTAATTCAAGTCTTTTGGCTTGATCTTTTAAATAGTCTAAATACTGAGTAATGCAACTAATTTCGTATAAAATATCATCAATAACAACTTTAAATAATTGTTTTAAAACTTTACCATTAATTTTTCCCGTTCTATGATTTTCTTTTAAATAATCAAATGCTAAAAGTTTAGGGTCTGGCTTTGTGTCTTTTATAAGATCTTGTAGAGTATTAGAAATATTAACGTGAGTTTTATATTGTCTTTTAGTTACAATTGCATCATATTCATCTGCAACAGTAACTATTTGAACATAAAATGGAATATCTTTTTTTGTAATGCCATATGGGTATCCTGTTCCATTTAGCATTTCGTGATGATCTAAAGCAGCATATGCATATGGTCTTAAGCGTAAATCACTCATACACATTTCGTAACCCTTAGTGGTATGTGTTTTCATAATTTCATATTCTTCATCTGTTAATCTAGATGGTTTATTTAAAATTTCTAATGGAACAAACATTTTTCCTATATCATGTACATATCCACAAATTGTGCAAAATACCGTGAATTTTGTACTCATACGTAAGTATTCACAAATTCTACAGCATAAGTTTGCAACATTTTCACTATGTCTACGAGTAAACATATCTAATTGCCCTAATACATCTAATTGGTATTTCATTGTTTTTTCAAGGTTATATGATTTTAGGACTGTAGGACTATAAAAGTCAAATTTTTCGTCTTTCATAAGCTTCTCCTTTGTTATTATTATAATTTAATGATACTATAAAGAATAAAAAATCTCAATATTTTTATAATAAAAACTAGAAATTGGAAAGGAAAATTTGTTTACAAAAAAAGTTTGATAATATATAATAAAAGTAAAAGAAGCAGAAAAATGTAGTTTACAAAGGAGAAATATAAATGAAGAACAAAAAACGTAAAAGCCTTGAGGCTGTAACACACACACACACACACACGATACTTTTAGTGAAAATAAAGGAAGAGTAACTAAAAGTGAAACAGTAAAAACTAAAATAGTAGTAAGTATAACTATATTACTAATATGGCTAAATAATGAAAAAACTAATAAAGCAATATCAGAAGTAGAGGAAGTGAAAAAACAAGCAAGTATAGATACAAGCACATGGGATACAAATAGTGTAACAATAATAAAAGATACAAGTATGGGGTATGAAATAAATGTACCAATACCCAAAGGGTATGTAATGTCAAATGTAACAGGAGAAACAGAAGTAAAAACTGGATTAGTAATATATGAAGGAGAAGAAGCAGTAACAGTAAATGTAGAAGGAATATATGTAGAAGAGGACATCTATGTAAACTACTACTATAAAAAACAGAAATTTAACATGACAGTAGATAAAGTAATAACAGGAGTAACATTAAATGGAAAAGAAGAAGACGTATTAAATAACAAATTAGTAAAAGTAGATGTAATAGACTATCAATTAGAGTCAACAAACCTAGAAGTAAGCTACT
>JAGHJM010000078.1 GCA_017886645.1 Clostridia bacterium | reverse complement strand
CTTTAACACTTATTTTGTAACTATTTAAACCTGCTTGACTTTTAATTATGGCGAATTCGCCATAATTAAAATTAGGATTATGCAATTCTTCCCATATTCCTAGAAATTCAATTGTATTTCTATTTCTCAACCAATCTGAAATAAAGAATTCACCATCCTTTGATTTTAGCATATCTGTCAAAGATATGTAATCTTCATTACCTTCATTATAATAGTTTATTCTTGTATCTAAGACTTCAAAATTTTTCATAATATCACATCCTTTTGCCAATTTTATCAAACATATGTTCTGTTGTCAATAGGATAATTTTCTTTTTTATAAAAATAAAGCATATGATTGTAAATCATCATATACTTTATTTTCTTTTTTCACTTCTATTTCAAAATCTTTAAGTTACAAAACTCACTTAACATTAAATTTTCTACTAATTTATAATATTTTGCGTTTGGACTTTGTGTTTCGTGGAGATATCCTCAAAATGCCATTTCTCATATGCCACAAAATATTTTATTCTTCTTCCTCGTCGAATTGACTGTTATATAAATTAGCATAGAAACCTTCTTTAGCTAACAACTCTTCATGAGTTCCTTGTTCTATAATATCTCCTTGATTCATTACTAAAATTAAGTCTGCATTCTTTATTGTAGATAACCTATGAGCTATAATAAAACTTGTTCTTCCTTGCATCAAATTATCCATTGCCGCTTGTATTTGTTGCTCAGTTCTAGTATCTATTGAACTCGTTGCTTCATCTAATATTAATATTTTTGGATTAGTTAATATAACTCTTGCTATAGTTAACAATTGTTTTTGACCTTGAGATATATTTCCTGCTTCTTCATCAATCATCATATCATATCCATTTGGAAGTGTACGAATAAAGTGATCTGCATGTGCAGCTTTTGCAGCTTCGATTACTTCTTCATCTGTAGCATCTGTTTTTCCATATTTTATATTATCTTTAATTGTACCTCCAAATAGCCATGTATCTTGCAATACCATACCAAACATTTTGCGAAGTTCGCCTCTATTAAAATCCTTCACATTATGACCATCTACTAAAATAGCTCCACTATTGACATCATAAAATCTCATAAGTAATTTTACCATTGTCGTTTTTCCTGCTCCTGTAGGTCCCACTATTGCAATTTTTTGACCATCTTTAACATTTGCATTAAAATCATTAATAATAATTTTATCATCTGTATATCCAAAATGAACATGATCAAATTTTACATTACCTACTAAATTCTTTGTACTTACAGGATTATCTATCTGTTGTATCTCTTCTTCCTCTTCTAAAAAAGTAAATATTCTTTCAGCAGCTGCCAGCATAGTTTGTAGCATTGCAGAAATTTGTGAAATTTGGTTTATTGGTTGAATAAATTGTCTGTTATATTGAATAAATGATTGTATATTCCCAACTGTAATAACTCCTTGAGAAGCTAAGTATCCTCCTAATATAGCCACTCCTACATACCCAACATTTCCAAAGAAGTTCATTATAGGAAACATTAATCCAGATAAAAATTGTGATCTCCATGCACTTCTATACAATTCTTTATTAATTACATCAAATTCTTTAATAGTCTTTTCTTCTCTATTAAATACTTTTACAATATTATGTCCTCCATAAACTTCTTCTACTTGCCCATTTACATGTCCTAGATAATCTTGTTGTCTTACGAAATATTTTTGTGATTTTTTTACAACAAAACGTACTATAAAGAAGCTAAGTGGTAATATTATTAAAGATACTATTGTCATTGTTACACTTATTGAAAACATCATAATTAATATTCCAATAATTGTACATATTGATGTAATTATTTGGGTAACACTTTGATTTAAATTTTGAGATAATGTATCAATATCGTTTGTTATTATAGATAAAACTTCCCCATGTGTTTTACTGTCAAAGTATTTCATTGGTAGTTTATTAATTTTTATTGCAATATCATTTCTTAATTTATATGTAAGTTTTTGTACAACATTAGTCATAGTGAATCCTTGTATATACCCAAACACTGCACTCATTGCATATAATCCAAGAAGTGTAAGTAAAATTCCTAAAACTTTGCTAAAATCAATTCCTGTTCCACCTGATATTTTACTAACAAGTCCATTAAAAATTTCTGTTGTAGCATTTCCAAGAATTTTTGGACCAACTATAGTAAAGATTGTACTTCCTACTGCAAATATTATAACAATCAATAATTGCCATTTATAACTTGCTAAATAATTCTTTATTAATTTTTTTGTAGTCTCTTTTGCATTAGTAGCTTTTTCTGTTGTAACATTTCCTCCTCTTGGTCCCATAAAACCTCTACCTGGCATATTACTTACCTCCTTCCTGATTTAATTCTTCTTCTGATAATTGTGATAAAGCTATTTGTCTATACTCTTCACAATTTTTCATTAATTCATTATGATTTCCTTTTCCTACTATTTTTCCATCATTTAAAACAATAATTTGATCTGCATTTAAAATTGTGTTTATTCTTTGTGCCACAATAATAACTGTTTTATTTTCTGTTTTTTCTTTTAAAGCTTCTCTTAATGTAGCATCGGTTTTATAATCTAATGCTGAAAAACTATCATCAAATACAAAAATTTCTGGATCTTTAGCTATAGCCCTTGCAATAGATAAACGTTGTTTTTGTCCTCCAGAAACATTGCTTCCACCTTGTGCAATTTCTGATTTATATTTCTTTTCTTTTCCTTCAATAAATTCTGTTGCTTGTGCTATTTCTGCTGCTTGTTCCATTTGTTTATCTGACATTTCTTCATTACTATATTTAATATTACTTTCTATCGTTCCAGAGAAAAGCATACCTTTTTGAGGTACGAATCCTATAATGTTTCTTAAATCCTTTTGTGTAACATCTTTTACATTTACACCATCTATTAATAATTCACCTTCTGTAACATCATAAAATCTAGGAATTAAGTTTACAATAGTAGATTTTCCACTTCCTGTACTACCAATAATTGCTGTAGTTTTTCCAGGTTCTGCTGTAAAATTAATGTGTGTTAACATATTTTCTTCAGCATCTGGATAGCAGAAAGAAACATCTTTAAATTCTAATAATCCTTTTTTACTCTTATCAAACTCTTTTGGTTCTTTTGGATCTTTTATTGAATTTTCTGTTTCTAATACTTCATTAATACGTTTTGCAGATACACTTGCTCTTGGAAGCATAATTGAAACCATTGCAATCATTAAAAATGCCATTATAATCTGCATTGTATATTGAATAAAAGCCATCATATCTCCTACTTGCATTGTTCCTGCATCTATATTATTAGCTCCAACCCATACAATTAATAATGAGATACTATTCATAATAAACATTAATGTTGGCATCATTAAACTCATTGCTCTGTTGACAAATACATTAGTTTTCATTAAATCTTTATTTGCTTTGTCAAATCTTGCTTCTTCATCTTTTTCTTTATTAAATGCTCTTATAACTGGTAATCCTGTTAAAATTTCTCTTGATACTAAATTTAATTTATCTATTAATTGTTGTAATTTTTTGAATTTTGGCATTGCAATAACAAACAATGTTCCCATTACTAGTACTACAGCAAATAAAGCTATTCCAATAATCCACGCCATTGACATATTACTATTTGCAAGTACCATAAAGAACCCACCAATACCTATAATTGGTGCATATATTACTACTCTAAATAACATAGTAAGTAGCATTTGAATTTGTTGAATATCGTTTGTACTACGTGTAATTAAAGAGGCGGTTGAAAACTGTTTAAACTCACTAGTAGAAAAGCTAAGTACCTTATTAAATATTTTTTCTCTTAATGTTTGTGCAAGTTTTGCTGCTACTCTTGATGATAATAACATTATAGATATTGCAGCAGTCATAATTATTAATGAAATTCCAAGCATTTGTAGCCCTGAAATTATTATAAACCTGTTTTGATAATCATCTAAATTTATTCCTACTGACTGGTATTCCTGTTTAATTGCTTCAATCGCTGCTTGTTCTACAATACTATCTGGCATTTCATCAATTTGATTCCTTATTTCTTGTAGGCCTTCCACATCTGATGAAATAGAACCATTTTCACTCATCATTTTTATTATTTCCAAAACTGTCATATCTTGTAATTGTGCTTTCATATTCTCAGGTACATTCTCTAATATTTGTCCTTTTATTTGCTCTGAACTTTCAGTACTATTTAAGTTATATATAACCATAAGTGGTTTTGACATAATATTATTTAATTCTTCTTGCTCATCATTATTTAATTTATTTTGTATGTATAGCTCTTGATTTTCAAGTTCAGGATAATCTTTTACATATTTTTCATAATCTTTTTCGTCAAGATTATCTTTTGAAATTAATGTATAATTCTGTAATATTTTTTCGTCATCTTCTGTAAATAGTAAAACATCATCCATAGCAGATTTTCTAATTACTTCTGGAGACGAATTTTCTATTCCTCCTTGTTGAATTCCAATATTAACAATTCTTGAAGTATAGTCTGGTAATCTTAAATCACATATTGCTTGAACTATTAATAACAATATAATAATTACAACAGATACCCATGTGTTTTTTAAGTTCTTTAATACTTTTAGCATAATATTTTCGTATGGTTACTTCCATACCTCTCCTTTCTTTCAATTATTTTAGAATTCCATATTTCAAATATTCTATCATCTTTATATATGTATCTCTGATTTTATTATATGAATCTTTTTTAATAAAGTAAGAAACTAAAGCTTTTCTTGTAATAATATATAGCATTCTTATAATTGTCTTTAGGTCATCATCATTGTTTACTTTTAAATTAGTTTTATCTATCATATTTATAAGTGATGTTTCTTGAAAAGGTCCTTTTATTGCAATATTTTGCAAAACTCCTAAATTGTCATCACTAGCTTTTACATTTCTAAATATCATTATATAAAACTCTCTATCTTTACTTTTAATCAATTCTTTTGTAATAAAATCATACATATCAATATATACTTGAAATATATCTCCTCTATTTTCTATTAATTTTTGTTTTGAAAATTCTTCTAGTTTCTTTTCGCAACTAGTTAACATATATTTTAATAAATCTTCTTTGCTTTCAAAATATTGATAAAAGCTTCCTCTTGCTATTTCCGCTTCTTCAACAATATTTTTTATAGAAGCTTCTTCTAATGGAACTCTAGAAAATTCTTTTTTGGCTGCATTTATTATTTTCTTTTTTTTCTCTTCTGATAGGTTTAAAAAAGTATCTTTTGGCATTTTTTCACCCCCTAAAAGAAAACACTGCATTACACATTATATGTGACACAGTGTCATTTGTCAACCCATTTTACTTCTCATATATTAAATTTCACACAAATTTCACAAAGCATTTTTTATTCACTTTTACAAACTTTTTTGAAATTTAATATAAAATATATTACTACAATTACAGCATATATATAATTAAAAAATGGAATTTCTATTTCATTTGTATAACTTACTATAAGAATAACATATTTTAGTATCATTGATAGTGTTGAAGCATAAGTCGCTAAGCAGAACATTTTCGAGTACTTTACTTTGCTTTTAGTTATTAAACAATACAAATATCCTATAACAGATAATACTAATATAGTATTAAATGTTAATGATAATGAATTGTCTATAAAATCGACCAAAAAAGTATTTGCATATTCATATATATCCATAAATGATGCATTAAAAAAATTCTTTGCTACTATAAAAGACAGTACTACAGTAAATGTAAGTTCAAATATTGCTAAATATAAAATTGCCAAACCTGACTTTTCTTCTACCATCTCTTTATATTTTTTATTCATAATTGAATAAAATATTTTTTTAAAGAAATTAATCCTTTTCATATATAACCTTCTCTTGATATTATATAAATTACTACATATTTTTTACTATATTTACAATTTCTTCTATACTTTCTTCTGGAGTCGAAGCACCTGCCATTATTCCTATTTTTTTACACATCTTAAAATTGTCTAAATTTTCTTTTAATTCCTGTGCATTTTCCACCATAACTACATTTTTACAATTTTCTAAAGATATTTGATATAATTTATTAGTATTTGAGCTTTTCCTTCCTCCAATAATAACCATTCCATCTACTTCTTTAGCAATTTTTTCGGTTTCTTCTTGTCTAATTCTTGTTGCATTACATATTGTATTATTTACTATCACTTCAATATTTTTGTCAATTTTATCTTTAATTATCTTTTCAAATTCTTCAAATTTTTCCAAATTGAAAGTAGTTTGTGCTACTACAATTAAATTCATATTCTTATTTTCTTTACTTTTATTATTGAAAATATCTATAGCATCTTGTAATTCTTCTTCATTTTCTATTACAACACTATTATTTCCACAAAAGCTAGCAGTACCAATAACTTCTGGATGCTTTTTTTCTCCTATAAGAAAAATGAAGCTGTTTTCCCCACTATATTTATCTACGAATTCATGTATTGCAAGTACCTTAGGACATGTTAAATCTTTTATTTTTATTTCTAACTGCTTTGCTTCTTCATAAATTTCTTTTTTTACACCATGTGCACGTATTATTACCAATTTTCCTTTTGGGTTAGGTATACCCTCTAATTTTTCAATTACTTGAACTCCCATTCTTTTTAAGTCATTTAAAACTATTGGATTATGAACCAAATCTCCTAAGCAATAAATTATATCATTACTTTTTTCTGCTTCTTCTTTAGTTTTTACAATAGCATTTCTTACTCCTCCACAAAAACCTGAGGTTCTTCCTAATATTACTTCCATTTTTCCTCCCAAGCATTATTTTTTTATCATATTTAGTATCTCTTGCTTTAATACATTAACTATTTCTTCTTGCTTTACCTTTCTTATAATTTCGCCTTTTTTAAATAGTAAACCTTCTTCTACTCCTCCTGCTATTCCTATATCTGCATTTTTAGCTTCTCCAGGTCCGTTTACTGCACATCCCATTACAGCAACAGTTATATCTGCTTCTATTCCTTGTAAAAAGCTTTCTACTTCTTTTGCCATAGGTATTAAGTCTATTCTAGTTCTACCACAAGTAGGACAAGCAATTAATGTTGGTGATTTGTGGTATAAGTTACAGTTTTTCAATATCTCTTTAGCCACTTTTATTTCTTTAATTGGGTCATCACTTAATGAAACTCTTAATGTATCTCCTATTCCCTCTCTTAGTAGTATTCCAAGTCCAATACTTGATTTTATTGTTCCACTAAATTCTGTCCCTGCTTCTGTAATACCTATATGCAATGGATATTCAAAAGTTTTTGCAGCTTCTTCATATGCTTCAATGCACAAATTCAAATCTGAAGCTTTTAAAGATATGCATATATCATAGAAATCTAATTTTTCTAATATCTCTACATGTCTTTTAGCACTTTCTACCATTGCTTTTGCTGTAGGCTTTCCTCCATACTTTTCTAATAAATCTTTTTCAAGTGATCCTCCGTTAACTCCTATACGAATTGGTATATTTTTTTCTTTACAAGCATCTACAACTACTTTTACTTTTTCTTCACTTCCAATATTTCCTGGATTAATACGTACTTTATCTACTCCAGCTTTAATTGCTTCTAATGCAATTTTATAGTCAAAATGTATATCTGCTACTATTGGAATATGTATTTTTTCTTTTATTTTTTTTATTGCTTTTGCATCTTCGATGTCTAAGCATGCTACTCTAATTATTTCGCATCCTGCTTGCTCTAATTCTAAAATTTGTTTTACTGTTGAGTCTACATCTTTTGTTTTAGTATTACACATAGATTGAATAACAACTTTATTTTGACCACCTATTTGTACATTTCCTACATTTATTTTTTTTGTCTTGTTCCTTGTAATCATATATAAACTCCTCTTACATCAATATTTTGTTTTATTCTATCATATGCAATTAAAAATAACAACTACTAAGATATTGGTACTAATTAACTAAAAATTTTATTTTAAATTATTATTTTATGACTTTACATAGGACTATCTAACTATTTATAATTATAAATTGCATTTTTACGCTTTAGTCTTAAACATAATTTTTTTTAATATATGTATTGCTTTTTACAAACTTTTGTTTGACTTTTTAAAATTAATATGTTATATTTACAGTACAAATGTTTGGTGGTTAATATGGATATACAAGAAAAACTAGAAATATTATCTGATGCTGCAAAATATGATGCTTCGTGCAGTTCTTCTGGAAGTAATAGAAAAAATTCTTCAAATGGTATTGGTAACGGAGACATATCTGGAATATGCCATAGTTGGGGTGCTGATGGAAGATGTATTTCTTTATTAAAAATACTTATGACCAATTGTTGTATGTATGATTGCAAATATTGCATTAATCGCCGTACAAATGCTGTTCCTAGAGCAACTTTTACACCAAGAGAAATTGCAGACTTAACAATAGGTTTTTATAAAAGAAATTATATAGAAGGATTATTTTTAAGTTCTGCTGTTATAAAATCTGCTGATTACACTACAGAACTTATGATTCAAGCAATTACTATTTTAAGAAATGAATATAATTTTCATGGTTATATTCATGCAAAAACTATTCCTGGTAGTAGTCAAGAATTAATAGACCAATTAGGTAAATTAGTTGATAGAATGAGTGTTAACATTGAACTTCCATCTAATGATAGTTTAAAATTGTTAGCTCCAGATAAATCTAAATTAGATATTGTAAAACCTATGAGTTATATTTCTAATAAATTAGAAAATAATCAGAGACTTCTTTCTACATTTTCTAAAAAGAGGAATTTTTCTCTATCTCCTGTAACTAAATACCAAAAAGAAAAGTTTGTTCCCGCAGGTCAAACTACTCAAATGATAATTGGTGCCACACCTGAAACTGATTTAAAGATTATCAAATTATCTGAAAGTTTATATAATACTATGAAATTAAAAAGAGTTTACTATTCAGCCTATGTTTCTATTAACAAAGACTCTTGCCTACCTACTTTAGATAAACCTCCTCTATTAAGAGAAAATAGATTATACCAAGCTGACTGGCTTCTTAGATTCTATGGCTTTCATGCAGATGAATTATTGGAAGAAAAACATCCTAATTTTAACACTTTTCTTGATCCTAAATGTGATTGGGCTTTAAGAAATATAGATAAATTTCCTGTAGAAATCAACAAGGCAAGTTATTCTATGTTGCTAAGAGTTCCTGGAATTGGAGTTATTTCTGCTAAAAGAATTATTACTGCCAGAAGAAGTTTTTCATTAAATTTTGAAAATCTAAAGAAGCTTGGAGTTGTCCTAAAACGTGCTAGATATTTTATTACATGTAATGGAAAATATTTTGACAAAATTTCTAGTTTTAACCCATCTTTTATTAATGAAAATTTACTTATGTTGGAGAAAAGGTCTACTCCTTCTAAAAATAATTACTCTCAACTTTCTTTATTTGAAAATTCACTACCTACAAAAGGAGATGTTATAAAATGTTTAACTGGAAACTTCTAAAAACAATATATCTATATGATGGAACCCTTAATGGTTTATTTACCATTGCCTTTGATTGTTACATATTTAAAAGTATTCCTTCTAATATAATTTTTGAAGATAATTATATAAGTAATTTTTTAGATACCGCAATTTATATAAAAACAGATAATGAAAAATCTTCTCGTATATGGAATGGACTTTATAACAATGTATCTTATGATACTTTATATAATTGTTATTATGCTTTTTTATCATGTCAGAAAAATAAAGAAATAAATATATTAAAATATATTCTAAAAGCTTTTATTGATGGTCCTAAAATTAATACAATGCTACATATTGACTATGTATTAGAAGTTATGAAACTAAGAAAAAATGTTTTACACGAATCCCATCGTTTAAAAGGTTTAACTAGGCTTTCTGAAATTAATAAAAATTTATTTTATGCATCTATTCATCCGGACAATAATGTAATTGAGCTTTTGGGGCACTTTTTTATTAAGCGATTTCCTCTGCAAAATTTAATTTTACATGATAAAAATAGGAATTTACTTTTTTTATATAACTCTCAAAATCCCAACAATTATGAAATAATATCATCTCCTTCTAATTTTAATATTTCTAATTATTCGATAGAAGAAATAGAGTTTCAAAACTTATGGAAAACTTTTTTTAAAAATATATCTATAAAGGAAAGGACTAATCCTAGACTTCAAATGCAGTATATGCCTAAAAAATATTGGCAAAATTTAACAGAATTAAAATAAAAAATACCTACAAAAGCTAATTTTTCTAACTTTTGTAGGTACATAGGCATTTTTCGTCTATTTTTTCAATCTGAACGTTTTTATTATTTTTTCAAATTTTCTATATTTTTTCTAATTAGTCATTACTGTCATCTTTATTTCTATACATTTTTATCATATCTTTAAAACTGACTCTGCTTCCATAATTTAGAATAGCATTTGAATAAATTTTAACTGATATACTTGCTACCACTACAATAGTTACTAATAGTACAATTATTGATATTGCTATTTGTGCAGGTGTTGCAACTCCCATCATTACTCTAAAAGGCATACAGAATGGTGATGAAAATGGAAATATCGAAGCAAATACATTTAAATCACTAGTTGGATTCATCATTGTAAAATATGCTAAATAAAACCCAATAACAGCAATAATTGCAACTGGTCCATTAGCACTTTGTACATCTTCTGGTTTGCTTACGGTCGAACCTGTAAGTGCATATAATAAAGCATATGTTGCATATCCTAATATAAAATAAATAATTGTTAGTATTCCTAAAGTTGGTGTTATTTGTGATAAATCTAAAACAGATTCTAACACTCCTTCTGGTAAACAAACATACGCACAAATTAGTGCCACAGCTACAATTACTATAACTTGCAATAATCCCACTATACCTATTCCAATTGTTTTTCCTAGTACAATAGTTCTTGGTGAAGTTGATGTTACTAATGTTTCTATAATTTTTGAAGTTTTTTCTGTTGTAATAGAACTTGACACTTGATATGCGCAGAAATATATTGCATAAAATAATACTAAAGAAAGTATCATTATTACTAAAATATTTCCCTTTACTTCTTGTTCTTCTGCTTGTTGTAGCTCAAACTCAAAATTTGGATTTAAACTTGCAAGTTCTTCTTCTGTAAGTCCTAATTTAGATATTTGTAAATTTGTATATATTCCTGTTAAAGTATTTACAATAGTTTCAGGAACAGTATTATTCATCATGGCCATGTTTTCTACTATATATTGAATATTAATCTTCCCATCTGTCTCGTTAATTACTATAGCATCATCTATTTCTCCATCGATTATTCTGCTTTTTATATCATTAGTAGAAATATTTTCGTTAGATATTTCATATGTAACACCTAAATCCATAGAATTTAAGCTTTCTAAAGAACCTTCGAATATATTTGCCTCATCAACTATTAATGTTCTTGATGACGAACTTTCTCCTGAACTTTCGCTATTTGTAAATAGATTTAGAATATTTGGTACATTAAATCCAACTATTATAATAATTAAAATTATCAAATTTGAAATAATAAATGTTCTTTTTTTAAGCATATCTTTTATTGTATATGAGGCTACTATCCATAAATCTTTCATTTATTTTCACCTACTTTCTCTATAAATATATCATTCAAAGTCGGTTTCATAATTTCAAATTTTTCTACTTTTACTTTATTTTCGACTAATTTATTAATTAGCTTATATCCTTCTTCTTCATTGCTTATATTAATTATATAATCATTGTCTTTGCTATTATAAATTTCTAGTCCTAATTCTTTTATATATTTATCTACATTTTCAACAGTACTTAGGCTTACCCTATTTGCATTATACTTCTCTTTTATTTCTTTTAAATTTCCCTTAAGTACAGTTTCCCCTTTATTTAATATAAGTACATCACTGCAGAACTCTTCTATTGAATGCATTTGATGACTAGACATTATAATATATTTGCCATTTTTTATTAGTTCTATAATTACATTTTTTAAAAGTTCTGTATTTACTGGATCAAGTCCGCTAAAAGGTTCATCTAGTACAACTAATTCTGGGTCATGAATAATTGATGTTATAAATTGTATTTTTTGTTGATTACCTTTTGACAATTTTTCTGGAGTCATATTAATATATTGTTCTACTTCTAATCTTTTTGCCCAATATTTTAAAGATTCCTCTGCCTTTGCTTTTTTTACACCTTTTAGTTCTGCAAAATACATCATTTGATCATAAATTTTTGTTTTAGGATACACTCCTCTTTCTTCTGGTAAATATCCGAAATTAACGTTCTTTCTTTTTACTTCTTTGCCATTCCATGTTATTTCTCCCGTATCTTTTTTCAATATTCCAAGTATCATTCTTATTGTAGTAGTTTTTCCTGCTCCATTAGTTCCTAAAAGTCCATATACACTTGGTTTATCTATTTCAAAAGAAATATCATTAACCACTTTTTTAGTTCCATATGTTTTATTAACATGTTCAACTTTAAGTCCCATAAATTTCCCCTTTCTTTTCAAACTATCAAAATTATATCTTACAGTATATTTGTTGTCAATATAACTGACTACCGTGTAAAACATAAAAAAACCTGTTTATAGTAAATTACTATAAACAAGTCTTTCATAATAATTATTTTATTCTTGCGAATCTGGTACTCCATTTTCATTGCTATCTATATAATATAAAACGCTTACATTGACATCTGAATCTTCAATTTTTCCTCTCACTGTCAAAGGAACAGCTACATAACCTTCAATTGTTGGTGATGTCACATAATAACTATATCCTGTGGGTAGATTTGTTGCTTTATATGTGTTTGGCAAAACTAAAGTTCCTTCTTGTCCTTGTGCATAAGAATAAGTTATAGTTACATCATATGTTTCATCTTCTGATGGTTCTTCTGGCTCACTTGGCATACTATTTTGCACATTTTCTATTATTTCATTCATATCATCATATAATCCATTCAATCTTTCTTGCTCATCTACAAAAGATTCATCTGTTCTTTCTGCAGATTCTCGTGCTTTTCCTATTATTCCATCATCACTAAACACTAGGCTTATAGTTATCCCTGCTAATATTAATAACACCACTATTGTTACAACTAAAGCTATTAAAGTAATTCCTTTATATTTTTTTAATTTAATCATTTTTTATTTCTCCTTTGTTTATATTATTATCAGTCAGTTTTTATTAAAGTATTAAATATTATATTTATAATATATCATTTATAATTTTCCGTCAATGCTATTTTCTTATTTTCAACCTCAAAGCATTTAATACTACAGTTAAACTACTCAATGTCATAGCAAAAGCTGCTATCATAGGATTCATTGTTATTCCAAATGGTTTTAATATTCCCATAGCAATAGGTATCATGCATATATTATAGAAAAATGCCCAAAATAAATTTTGCTTTATGTTTCTAATTGTTCTCTTGCTAATATCTATTAAATCATTTATTTTTTCTAAGTTATCATTCATTATTACTACATTACTACTGTCCATTGCAATGTCTGTTCCACTTGATATAGATACTCCAATATCTGCTGTTACCAGACTAATACTATCATTTATTCCGTCTCCACACATCATTACAATTCCTTTTTCTTTTAGTTTCTTTATTTCTTCTGCTTTTTGTTTTGGTAAAACACCTGCAATTACATTTTCTATTCCTATTTCTTTTGCTATAACTTGTGCGGTTTTTTCGTTATCTCCTGTAAGCATTACTATATCTATATTTTTTTGCTTTAGCTTTGTAATTACTTCTTTTACGTTATCTTTCAATACATCTTTTACACCAATTAATGCAATCATTTTATTGTCTTTAGCAACAAACAGAATGCTATTTCCTTCACAAACCAAATCTACTTCATCTTGGTCGTTTTCTATTTTTATATTGTTTTCCTGCATTAATTTTTTATTTCCAATTAAATAATATGAATCATTTGCCTTAGCTGAAACTCCATAACCTGGTATAGCCTTAAATTCTTTCACATCACCTATTTCTAATTTTCTTTCTTTAGCTGTAGTTATTATTGCTTTAGCTATTGGATGTTCAGATTTATTTTCAATACTTGCAATATCTTTTAATATATCATTTTCTCCTAATTCACTATAATTATATATTTTAGAAACCGTTAATTCTCCTTTAGTCAAAGTTCCTGTTTTGTCAAAAACTATTGTTTTTACTTTATGAGCATTTTCCAATGCTTCACTTGTTTTTATTAATATTCCCTTTCTACTTGCATTTCCTGACGCTATTACTATTGCAAGTGGAGTTGCTAATCCCAAGCTACATGGACATGCTACTACCAATATAGTTACAAATATATTTATTGCAAATGCAAAGTCTTTTGCTATAATTAACCATACTATAAAACTAATAATAGCAATTATAATAATTGTTGGAACAAAATACCCACTTATTTTATCTGCAATTTTAGCAATAGGTGCTTTTGTATTTGTAGCTTCTACTACCATTCTTACTATCTCTGAAACAGTTGACTCTTTTCCTATCTTTTCTGCTTTATATTTAATAGTTCCCTCATAATTAATACTTCCAGCTATTACTTTAGATCCATTTTCCCTTTTTACAGGAATACTTTCGCCTGTTATAAATGCCTCATTTATATGTGTTACTCCATCTACAACAGTACCATCTACTGCAATTTTTTCTCCTGGTTTGCAAATAACAATGTCTCCTTTTTGTATTTCATCTAATGTTACTTTAATTTCTTTATCATTTCTTATTATTACAGCAGAATTAGGTGTAATTGTCATTAATTCTTGCAATGCCTCTTTTGTCTTATCTTTATTTTTAGCTTCCACATATTTTCCTATTTCTATAAAGAAAATTACTATAGCAGCAGACTCATAATAAAGTCTTTCTACATAAGAATTTTCTCCTCTAAAAATCATTATGGTGCCATATATGCTATATAAAAAACTACTTAAAACCCCTATTGTAACTAATGTATCCATATTTGGAGTTTTATGTATTAAATTTTTATAACCATTCTTTATTATATGTTTACCTAAAAATAATACTATAACTGTAAGAACTAACAATGATACTGCATAATTAATAGGATATTTTATCATATCTAAAAATGGAATTACTGGCAAACCAATCATATGGGACATAGATATATAAAGAATAAGCAAAGAAATAATAGTTATTGCAATTAATTTATATTTTTCTTTGGATTTCTTTTTTTCTTCTTTTTCTAAGTTATCTATTCCCAAACTTTCAAAACCTGCTTTTTTCACAAATTTCTCTATTGTGGGTAAATCTAATTTTTTTTCATCATACTCTATGCTAGCATTATTCATTACTAAATTTACCGTTGCAATTTTAATTCCATCTTGTTTATTTAAAAACTTTTCTAATCCAGATGAACATGCACTACATGTCATCCCACCAATTTTTAATAATACTTTCTTCAATTTTATTCTCCTTTTACTTCAAATCCAGCATCTTCAATAGATTCTTTTATCTTTTCTAAAGTGCATTCATTTTCATTAAATTTAATTATTGCTTTCTTATCGGCTAGACTAACTTTAGCATTTTCTACTCCATCTAAATTATTAAGAACTCTTTCCAATCTACTAGAACATCCCTCACAATGCATTCCTTCAATATTTAATATAATTTCTTTCATTTTATATTCCTCCTTTTTATTTATTATTCCCATTTTATTTATTATTCCCATTTTATAAGTATACTTTTATCTATCAAACTAGCATCAAATCTATAGTGTCCTATAATTTCCATTCTATTATATTTAAAAAAGTCTTCTTCCCTATTTGGTTGCCCACCATTATGTATAATATATGTTTGACCTTTTGAATTTCTCTTATCTGACGCAACACCAATATGCTCTTCATTTCCAAATACTACAATATCACCAGGTTGCCACTCTTCTATTCTGTTAATATCCAATGTTAAAGACTGTGCATACTTTTTAAAAAATATGTCTAAATTTCCAACTCTTCTAAAATCTATATTTTTATCTCTATTTTCCACATAAATATATTCATCTGGATTGTTTTTAATATCATTATCTACCATATCTCTTAGTGAATATCCAGCATTTTTAAAAGCCCTCCAAACCACATCTGTGCAAACACCTATATTATCTGGTGGATACCCTCCATTTCCAAAATATCTGCTGTCGTATGTCGGATGATTTTCTGCATCTTTTCTTGCTCCTAACAAAATATCTGTATAATCATCTACTCCATTATTATTGTAATCTACAGAACTTTTTATAGTGGCAATATTAAAATTTTCTGCAGTATAAAACTTTTGTGGAAGTATATTAAAGTTGTAAAGCAAGTAAAGCAATACACTAACCATTATTAATAAAATAATAGAAATAATAACTGGAAATTTTTTCAACATATATTTTCTCCTTATTTATATATTTAAACCAAGTTTTCTGGGTTTAAACCTTCTAGCTCTTTTAATACAAATCTTCCATCTTTTCTAACAAGTACATCATCAAAATATATTTCTCCTCCACCATATTCTAGGGTTTGAATATTTACAATATCCCAATGTATTGCTGATTTATTTCCATTGTCACTTTCCTCTAAACTATCACCTGGTGTAAAATGAAAACTTCCTTTTATTTTTTCATCAAATAAAGTATCTCCTATTGGCTTTTCTACATATGGATTTAGTCCAATTGCAAATTCTCCAATATATCTTGCCCCTTCATCTGTATCTAAGATTTTATTCATTTCTTTTGTCTTATTTGAAGTAGCATTTACTATTTTACCATCTTTAAATTCAAATTTGACATTATTAAATAGTACTCCATTATATCTTGTTTCTGTATTATATGTTATATAACCATTCACACTATTCCTTATAGGGGCTGTTGCAACTTCCCCATCGGGTATATTAAATGTTCCCATATACTTTTCTGTTGGAATTCCTTCTATACTAAATCTTAAATCAGTGTCAGGTCCAACTATATGTACATTTTTTGTTTTATTCATTAGACTTACCAAATTATCCATTTCTTTTGACATTTTTGCATAATCCAATGTACATACCTTAAAATAAAAGTCTTCAAATTCTTCTGTACTCATATTACTCATTTGTGCCATAGAGCTATTGGGATACCTTAATATGCACCATTTTGTATTTTTCACTCTTTCATTAAAATGAACTTGAACCGTATAATATTTGTTATATAAATCCATCTTTTCTGGCGGTACTCCAATTAATTCTGCCGTATTTGTACTTGCCCTTATTCCTATATATGCATCCATATCTTTCATTCTCTGGCTATCATGCTTTGCATACATTTTTATCTGTTCTTCTTTAGCATTCATTAACATTTCTCTTAATATTTCATAATTAACTATATTAAAATATGGATATGCTCCAATATTTTCCGCCTGTTTTATTAATTCTTTTCCAAGCACAATAGCATCTTCTCCAAGTATTTCTATTAGTATGTGTTCTCCTTTTTTTAACCTTACTGAATAATTTAATAAATTCTTTGCTAATTTTTCTATTCGCACGTCTTTCATAAATTACTCCTTTCTATATAACTATTTTTGATTTTCATCTAATAATTTGCTAAACTTATTGTGAAACTCTGGAGCATATTTTTTTAAACTAATTGGTTTTAAACTATTATCTGTAAAACAATGCTTTGTTTCTCCTATTAAAACTACATTGCCTGTTTTCTTATCTGTAATTTCATAGCCTATAGTCATTCTTACTCCTGTATATTCTTTTGCATATGTATGAATTAATATTATATCTCCAAAAGTAACATGATGTTTATATGTACAGTTAACACCTAATGCTGGTATTGTAATTTTATTTTTTTCTAATAAATCAAATGGCATATCTAATGCTTCTAGCCATTCTGTTCTTGCTTCTTCTAAATATCTTATATAATTTGAATGATGAACAACCCCCATTCTATCTGTTTCATAATAATTAATTTTCCTTTCATATATAAAACTCATTTTTAACATCCTCTCTTTTACTTATTAAACTTTTTAAATAATCCTATTAGTTCATCTATAATTTCTGTATTTCTATTTTCTAAATCTTTTGTAACACAACTATATAGATGATTTTCTAATATATGGTTTGATAAGCTTTTAACAGAATTTTCAATTGCTGATAGTTGAATTAAAATATCATTACAATATACATCTTCTTGAACCATTCTTTTAATTCCTCTTAATTGTCCTTCTATTCTGCTTAATCTATTATTTATTATCTTTTTTTCCTCGTTCCCTCTGTATGTTTTCTTTATGCAACAATTTTGTTTTTCCATTTTCATCACCTAGCTTATTATATACCCTTGGTAGGTATTTGTAAATACAGGGGTATATGTTAATTTGGGTTTATTTCTCTATATTTTAAATTTAATAAATAAAAAAATGAAGTACAGCTTCTTGTAAAAGCTGCACCTCATTAGAACAACTTAGATTAGTTATCCTACATCAACATCAACTAAACACGTTTTCATAATATTGTAATATTCATCTTCTTTATAGATTTCTGGGCATTTCATTAATACCCAATCTCTTGCCACTATATATGCTAATATTATATCGTCATGTTTTACTTTACGTGTTGTAAGAGTTATCTGATTTATAACGATTAGCATATTTCTTAACGGTGTTACTATCTTCTTTAACAATTTTGGTCTTTTTTCAGTCAAAATCGCTATTGCTATTGAAGTTATAATGTAGACCATAATAGTAATAATAAACACAATGTCACTCTCACCAAACATAAATATTATAATTGTATTTATTATAAATGAAAACATTATACCTATCAAAGTACTGACAAAGGTTTCTGCCATTTCACTAACTTCATGACTGCTTCCACAAGTTAACGAAAACCTGTAATATTTTTTTATTTCTTTAATGTTTCTTGGTAACCGCTTGTGGATTCTAATGAAGTTTATTAACATATGTTCTGCTGAATGCTTGCTTTTAATATTCTGAGATGAAATCTTAATATGCTTTATTGTATTCTCTAACATTCTACCTAGTAACCAACAACAATTTACCTCTAACATAGAAAAAAATATATTATTTACGCAAATAGCCAAAAAAACTGAGAACAAAATAAAAATAGCTTTAACCATAAAGATCCATATATTTGCTCCTTTTAACTTTTCAATTAGTTCATCTGCCATTTTAATTTTTTCAAATATATCCTCTTTTCCTATTTTTATAGAGTATTTTCCCCCTATTTTCATTGCTGCAATATATAACCTGTCATCTTCCCATGATTCGTCATCATTTAAATAAAAGCGTATCTGATCATCTAAACTTCTGGCACTTATCTTCATAAGTTTACTTTCTAAGTCTATATCACACCGATTTAGCATTGTTTTCTCTCCTTTATAATCTATGATATAGTTATAGTTGATATTTTCATAAAATTCTTTTAGAATTGAATAATATTATATCACAATTTGTCAATGGGGACGGAGATTTTTGACAACATATTATATTTTGTACAACTTGCAATTTTATGTAAAAAATGCTACAATTCAGAGGTAACATATTTTATGTTGCCTTTGAAATCTAATTTCGGAGGCACAGTCCTCCAAAAAATAAAAGGAGGAACTGTTTCATGGAGATGCAACTATGGTTATGGAGGAATTCGTATGACTAAAAAAGGTGAATTGTATGACAAATGGAAGGCCGCTGAAAGACGGCTCAGTGCATACGAAAGAGCGATACACTCACCAGTCGGCTCACGTTCCTTTGAAGGAGCCGTGCATTCTGGAGAATCCATTACGGACCTGCGCAAAAAGGCCGAACAAGCAAGGAGGGACTTTCTTAACTACAAAAGTAAATAGAATAATCATTTTCGCAATTAGCCTATTGCCTTAGGAAAAGCTAATCTCCAACGCTAAACACCCAAGCTATTTAAAAACTTGGGTGTTTAATATTTTTTAAGACATTTAATTTGTTTGTTAAATACATATCATTTATTATATTAATTATTATTGGTACCGATGGTGGGACTCGAACCCACATGGTTTCCCGCCAGATTTTGAGTCTGGTGCGTCTGCCAATTCCGCCACATCGGCTTATATTAAATACTTATATATAATAACAAAAAATATAATATATTTCAAGCAAAAATTAAAATATTTTCTTTATATTCTAAACTATATACTCTCAAAAGGGAAAAGCATCTTTCAATGCTCTCCCCTTTGAGTTTAAGGCTTATTTGTGCATGTGTCTATTCTTATGTGCTTGAGACTGTTCCCGTCCAAGCTTTTCAGGTTGCTCTTTTCCAACGTTTAAGTTTTCACGCGTCATTTCGCCATGAGAAGGATACCTTCCTCCATCATATGGCAAACTCGGAATAGGTTTTACTTTACTCCGCCTTTGCCTCCTGTTTGGACTCATACATTCTACCTCCAATGCTATATCGTACATATAGTACGTATTTTTATTATATAACTTTTACCCAAATTAGTCAAAGCATTAAATGAAAAAGATAGCACTTATTAATGCTATCCTTCACATTTATTACCTTTTTTCTTATTTTAAAGCATCTAGAATTGGTGGTAACATTTGTTTTTTTCTAGATACAACATTTTCAAGCATTGCTGTATTATTATCTACTGGAACACCAAAAGCCTTTTCTACAACTGGTGCATCATTTCCTAATGAAATAATTTTAGAGTTTGAATTTATTATATCTGTAGCAGCAAATACGTAAAAGTCTAAGTTTTCCTTTTTAATATCTTCATTAATAGCTTGCTCAAAGTAAGCTTGATTTTTAAATATAGAGTCTAAGTCTGCTGTGTTTACTTGTGCTATTCTAAATTTTTTATTTGATTGTTCAAATAATTTTGAGTCTATATTTATAACTTGTTCTGGAGTAAATTCACTAATATCTGTACCTGCTTTTAACATATCTACACCATATACATTTACATCAAGACCTGTTATTTCTTCTAGATTCTTAACAACTTTTTTATCATATTCTGTTGTTGTTGGTGATTTTAATACTAACGTATCTGATGCAATAGCACTAAGCATTAATGTAGCTGTCTTTTTGTCTATTTCTACATCATTTTCTTTATATAATTTATATAATACAGTAGCTGTACATCCAACTGGCTCTGCTCTATAATATAAAGGATTTGCAACTGAGAAATTAACACAATGGTGATCTACAACTTTTAATACTTTTGCATTTCCTATATTGTCAGCAGATTGATTTGCATCATTGTGGTCAACTAAAATAACTTCTTGGTTATCTTCAACTCCAGAAATTAATTCAGGTGCTTCTATTCCTAAATAATCAAGAACAAATTTAGTTTCTTTGTTAACGTCTCCTAGTCTTACAGCTTTTGCATTAACATTTCCTAATTTTTTTTCTAAGTTTTCCATTACTATTGATGATGTGATTGTGTCTGTATCTGGACTTTTATGTCCAAAAATTAAAACCTTATTTTCCATATTAAATCTCCTTTTTTAAATAGATTTATTGCTTTTTCTCACTCACAATATTTATTATACCATAAATTGGTTAAATAGTCAATAATTAGATTTCCTTACGGATTCTTACATTTGACGTATTATTTATCTTTATTTTTTGTTATATAAACTCTTCCTACTCTATTTGATATTCCGCATAATATATCATGAACTATAGTATTACATTTTCCTGCTACTTCTTCCAATGTTATATTTTCATTATCCCAAATCGCAACATCGTCTCCAACTTTAATATTAGGAACTTTTGAAACATCTACCATAAAGTTATCCATACATACCACACCTATAATTGGTGCTTTTGTACCATTTATATATACATACCCACTATTAGAAAGCTCTCTTCTTATTCCATCGGCATATCCCATTGGAACAGTTGCTACTTTAGTTTCGCTTTTGGTTGTATAAGTTCTACCATAGCTAATTGATGTATTTTCTGGAACAGTTTTTAAGTAAGCAACTTTGCTAAGTAATTTTGTACATGGTTTCAAGTCTAACTTTGTTTGTATTTTTCCTCGTGATGTATGTCCATATATAATTATACCTGGTCTTACCATATTATAACTTGCATAAGTATAGTCTGTAATTCCAGTACTTGCTAAAATATGCTTGTATTTTATTTTTATTTTTTCTTTGTCTAACTTCCTTACCAATTCATTAAAAATATTAATTTGTTTTGTTGTATATTCCTTATCTGCATCTGGTGAAGCTAAATGAGTATAGATTCCTTCAATATCTATATTTTCTAGATCTTGTATTTTTTGTATTTCACTAGAAATTTTTATAAATGACTCTTCATCAGAAGCACAAAGTCCAACTCTTCCCATTCCTGTATCAATTTTTATATGTACTTTAGTTATAACTCCATCTTTTTTTGACTCTTCATTTAATTTCTTTGCTATTTCATATGATGATATTCCTACTGTTAATCTATACTTTACTATTTCTGGAATTTCATTAGCTAAAATTTCATTTAACAATATAATATTCATATTAAAATTATTTTCTCGTAATTCTTTTGCCTCTTTTAAAACTGCAACAGCAATATAATTAATACCATTTCTTTCTAGAACATCTTTTAAAGATACTGCTCCTAATCCATATGCATTTGCTTTAATAACAGGTAATAATTCTACATTATTCCCTACGCAATTTTTAATTTGTTGTAAGTTATATTCTAATTTGTCTAAATCTATTTCTAGTCTATTAACAAAGTTATTCATATACATTTTCTCCCCAGATTTACTATTTTATTTTTTCTTTCATATTAACTAACGTATTCAAAGCATCTATAGGTGTTAGTTGATTTAAATCCACTTTATCTAATTCGTGTGCCACTTCTGCTAATTTATAATTATACATATCTAATTGTCCAGCAGCTTCTTTTTTATTTTCCTTTTCCATTTTTTTCTCATTTAATACATTCTTTCTTTCTATTGAACGTAATATTTCATTTGCTCTGGTTGTAACTGTTTTTGGAACTCCTGCAAGTTTTGCTACATGGACACCATAACTTTCATCTGTTCCTCCTGCCACAATTTTTCTTAAGAAAATTATATCTTCTCCTTTTTCTTTTACAGCAACTGAATAGTTTTTTACACCTTCCAATTTATCTTCTAACTGAGTAAGTTCATGGTAATGTGTAGCAAATAAAGTCTTTGCTCCGCATTTTTCTCTATCTGAAATATACTCTGCAACCGCCCAAGCTATTGAAAGTCCATCATAAGTTGATGTTCCTCTTCCTATTTCATCTAATATAACTAAGCTATTTTCAGTTGCTTCTTTTAATATAGTAGCCACTTCCATCATTTCTACCATAAATGTACTCTGACCCATACTTAAATCATCTGATGCACCTACTCTTGTAAAAATTTTGTCAACTACTCCTATTTTTGCATAGCTTGCTGGAACAAAACTTCCACATTGAGCCATTAATGTAATTAGCGCTACCTGTCTCATATATGTTGACTTTCCTGCCATATTAGGTCCTGTTATAATAGAAAGTCTATTATCGTTTTTATCTAAATATGTATCATTTGGTACAAAAGAATTTCCTGTTAACATTTTTTCTATTACAGGATGTCTACCATCTTTTATATCTATAATACCACTATTGTCTACTATTGGCATAACATAATTCATGTCGTCTGCTACAGTTGCAAATGAAGTAACAACATCTAATGTAGAAATAATATTAGCAGTTCTTTGAATTCTTTGAACGTTTTCTTTAATTTTGTCTCGTATTTCTACAAAAGCATTGTATTCCAAATTAATTACTCTTTCTTCTGCTCCTAAAATCTCGTTTTCTAATTTTTTTAGCTCCTCTGTAATGTATCTTTCTCCGTTTGCTAATGTTTGTTTTCTTATATATCTATCTGGAACTTGAGACAAGTTAGATTTTGTAACTTCAATATAATATCCAAATACTTTATTAAATCCTACTTTTAAACCTTTAATTCCTGTTTTTTCTCTTTCCTCTGCCTCTAGTTTTATTATCCAATTTTTGCCTTCAGTAGTAGCAGTTTTTAATCTGCTTATTTCTTCATCATATCCTAATTTTATAAGACCTCCTTCTTTAACACTCATTGGAGGTTCATCTACTATTGCTTTATCTATAAGTTCATAAATATCTTGTAATTCATCTAATCCTGAATATAGCTCTTGTAACATAGGAGATTTTGCTTTTCCTAAAATATTTTTTACATATGGAAGTTGGCTAGCTGAATTTTTTAATGAAATTAAATCTCTTCCATTTGCACTTCCATATGAAATTTTACTTGCTAATCTTTCAATATCATATACTTTCTTAAGGGCCTCTATCACATCTCCACGTAAAATTATATCTTCTTTTAGTTCTTTAACACTTTCTAACCTTCTATTTATTTGACATTCATCTATTAGTGGATCGTTTAGCCATCTTCTTAAAAGTCTTCCTCCCATTGATGTAGCTGTTTTATCTAATACCCATAGCAAAGTACCTTTTTTTGTTTTATCTCTTAACTTTTCTGTTATTTCCAAATTTCTTCTTGCATTAATATCTAGACTCATATATTTAGATGTACTATATAACACAATTTTATTAAGGTATTCTAATTCATTTTTTTGAGTATCTATTAAATATGCCATTAACCCATTAGCTGCTGTAATTGCTAATATATAATCATCTAATTTTCCTATTTCTACATCATCTTCTTCTACAATATGGCATCTTGATTGTATGTCTTTTATGTTCTGACTAAAACCTTCTGCTTTAGATATATATGTTTCAAATCTTTCTTTTATTTTAGAAATCTCAGAAGTTGAATTAAACATAAGTTCATTAACTACTATTTCTGATGGAGCATATCTTGAAATTTCATCTAATAACATAGCAAAGTTATTTGTTTCTTTTATCTGCGTCATTCTAAAGTCCCCTGTTGACACATCACATACACTCATTCCAAAATATATTCCATTTTTATATATTGCCATGATATAATTATTTTTCTTTTCTTCTAACAAATTAGATTCCATTACAGTTCCAGGAGTTACTACTCTAATTACATCTCTTTTTACTATTCCTTTTGCTGTTTTAGGGTCTTCTAGCTGTTCACATATTGCAACTTTATATCCTTTTGAAATAAGTCTTGCTACATATGTTTCTGCTGCATGGTAAGGAATTCCACACATTGGTGCCCTTTCTTCTTGCCCACAATCCTTTCCTGTTAATGTAAGCTCTAATTCCCTTGATGCTGTGATTGCATCATCAAAAAACATTTCATAAAAATCACCTAAACGATAAAACAAAATACAGTCTTTATATTCATCCTTGGTTTTTAAATAATTTTGCATCATAGGTGAAAATTTACTTATATCTTTATCCATTTACTATTGCTCCCTTCAAATACCACATATGTTCTGAAATAATTTTTATATCTATAACTTTTCCTATTAATTCTTCATTTCCTTCAAAAATAACTACTTTATTTGAATCTGTTCTTCCTGTATATAATTTTTCATTATTTTTGCTCGTTCCTTCAACTAATACTTTTTGAATAGTTCCTATATATTCTTTATTTTTTACTTCTATTTGCTCTTCAACCAAAGCTTTTAATCTATCAAATCTTTCATGTTTAATTTTATCAGGTACTTGATTTTCCATTTTATCTCCTGGAGTACCATTTCTTCTTGAATAAATAAACATATATACTTGCTCGAAATTTACTTTTCTTACTACATCTAATGTGTCTTCAAAATCTTTGTCTGTTTCACCCGCAAATCCAACAATAATATCCGTGGACAATGTTAAGTTTGGTATATTTTTCTTCATTTTATCTACTAAGTTCAAATATTGGTCTTTTGTATATCTTCTATTCATTGATTTTAATACATCAGTACTTCCTGATTGAAGTGGAAGATGTACTAATTTACATACTTTATCACAATCTCTTATTGCCTCTATAACATCATCTGTAAAATCTTTTGGATGTGGAGAAATAAATCTTATTCTTTCTATTCCATCAATTTCATTTACAACTCTTAATAAAGTAGCAAAAGAATTTATTCCATTATATCTTTCATAATCTATACCTTTTTCATTTTCAACTCTTAAATATGAATTAACATTTTGCCCTAAGAGAGTAATTTCTTTATATCCTTGTTTTGCTAGATCTTGTATCTCATAAATAATGTCCTTTGGCTCCCTACTTCTTTCTCTCCCTCTCACATATGGCACTATACAATAACTACAAAAATTATTACATCCATTCATTATTGTAACAGAAGCTTTAATCTTATCCTCTCTTTTTATTGGCAATCCTTCTATTACTTCTCCATCTATATCTAAAACATCTTCTAACTTTTTATTTGTATTTATTGCCATATATAGGTCTTCTGGAAAATTATGTAATGTATGTGTTCCAAATATAACATCTACAAATGGATAACTCTCGTGTATTTTTTGTATCATATTTTTTTCTTGCATCATACAACCACCAATTGCAATAATGCTATTTCTATTTTCCTTCACCTTTTTTGCTTCTCCAAGCTTTCCAAATAATCTATCTTCTGCATTTTCTCTAATACAACAAGTATTAAAGATTATTAAATCTGCTTTATTCATATCGCTAATTTTAGAATAACCCATTTTTTCTGCCATTCCGCATAATTTTTCAGAGTCATTTTCATTTAATTGACACCCCATCGTTAAAATATAATATGTATAATTTTTTCCTTCATTTATTTGTCTAACTCTTTCTATATATTCTAGTTGTCTATTTATTTCAATTTTTTTCACATTAACCTCCAAAATTTACGTTATAATATACTTTTGTATTATATCATAACTTTTTCGATATTTGCACATATTATAACAAAAAAACTCAAATATTTTTCTACTATTTTTTTACATATTTATTTACAAATTACTATGTTTAATATAAAATAACAATAGTTTAAAAGGAGTTTTTTATGTATCAATTTATTTCAAAAAGTGAACAAGACACAATTAACTTTGCATATGAATTTGCTAAGAATTTAAAAATTGGAGATACTATAATATTATCTGGCGAACTTGGCTCTGGTAAAACCAAGTTTACTCAAGGAATACTAAAATATTTCGGACTAGAAAATGAAATATCTAGCCCTACTTTTACTATTGTAAACGAGTATAACTCAGATAATATCAACATTTATCATTTTGATTTATACAGACTTGCTGATATTGATGAATTTTATGCAATTGGTGGAGAAGAATATTTGCAAAATGGTATTTGCATTTTTGAGTGGGGTGAAATGATTGAGGATATATTAATAAAATATATTAAAATTTCTTTTTGTAAAACTTTAGAAAATGATAATTATAGAGAAATAACTATTAAAGATTATAGCAAAGAAGGTTAGAAAAATGAAAATATTAGGAATAGATACATCTTCTAAAAGGTGTAGTGTCTGCATCTTAGAAGATACTAATAAAATTATAGAATTACATAGTGATGACGAAAGAACTCATTCTCAAAAGCTTATGCCATTAATTAATAATCTTTTAAAAAAATCAAATATAATTTTAAAAGATATAGACATAATTGCATGTTCAATCGGTCCTGGCTCTTTTACTGGTGTTAGAATTGGAATTTCAACAGCCAAAGCTTTTTCTGATGCCTTAAATAAACAAACTATAGGTATAAGTTCTTTAGAAAGTTTAGCATATAATGCTAAAGATATTGTTACCAATAACGATATTATTTGTTCTGTTATTGATGCAAAAAATGAAAACATTTACTTTGGAATATTTGATAATAATTTTAATAAACTTGAAGATTTTTCTACCTGCTCTATTGATGAATTGGTAAGCAAATTACATAATTATGATTCCAATATATTGTTTATTGGTGATGGTGGAATAACATACAAAGAAATATTTAAAAATAATTTTAATGAAAGAGCAAAATTTGCAGAAGAAGAAAAAAACTTAGCTTCTAGTATAAGTATTGCTGAACTTGCTTATAATAAATATGTCAATAGTACTTTCAACTCTTCCCTTTCTCCTTTGTATCTTAGAAAATCACAAGCAGAAAGAAGTTTAGAAGAAAGAAAGGATTGTTAGATGAATATTAAAATTTCTAGAATGACTACAACTGATTTAAATATTCTTGAAGGTATTTTAATTGAAAAATTTGATGAATTTTGGAGCTATAATACATTAAAAGAAGAGCTTTCTTGTACTAACTCATATTATATTGTCGCAAAAGAAGGAAGTAATATTGTTGGTTTTGCTGGTATAAAAATAATATTGGACGAAGCAAATCTAATGAATATAGTAACTAAAAAAGATAAAAGAAATTTTGGTATTGCTTCTTTGCTTTTAGAAAATTTAATAAATAAGTCTATGGAAATTGGTGCAAATACTATAACATTAGAAGTTGATGAAAATAACGCTCCTGCTATGCATCTTTATGAGAAATATGATTTTAAAAAAGTAGGCTTGCGAAAAAAGTATTATAATGGTATAAATAATGCAGTAATTATGACAAAAAAATTAAAATAATTTGGAGGGAAACAAATGAAAAATGAATTAAACGTAAAAGACTTAAAAAATATATGTAATCCTAATGTCTTTAATTTTGAAACTACTGATGAATTAGAACCAATTGATAGTGGTATTGGTCAAGACCGAGGAATTAAAGCTTTGGAATTTGGCTTAAATGTAGATGTAAGAGGAAATAACTTATACCTAGAAGGACCAAGTGGTGTTGGTAAAACAATGTATACGAAAAATTACTTAAACATCATATCTAAAAAGAAAAAAACTCCTTCTGATTGGTGTTATATATATAATTTTGAAAATCCAAATGAACCTGTAGCAGTATCTCTTCCTGCTGGCGAAGGAAAAGAATTTAAAGATATTATGGATAGATTTATTAATGATGTAAAAAATGATATAAAATCTACATTCAATAATGAAGAATTTGAAAGAGAAAGAACATTAATAAAACAAGAATATGATGCTAAACGTACAGCATTAATGGAACAGTTAAATACAAAATCTGCTGAGTATGGATTTCAAGTTAAATCTTCTCAAACAGGAATTTATATGATGCCTATTATGAATGGAAAAACTATTGCAGAAGAAGAATTTGACAGGCTTGACGACGAAACAAAAAAAGAATATGAAGATAAGTCTAATATTGTTCAGCAACATATTATGGAAGCAATTAGCCAAATAAAATCCATAGAACGAGAAGCTGAAAAGAAAATATCAGAATGGCAGTCTAATGTAGCCCTTCTTACTGTAAACGCACATATAAACTATATAAAGGCTAAATATAAAAGAAATAAAAAAATAGTAAAATTTCTTGGTGATATTAAAAATGATATTTTAAAAAACATCTCTTATTTTGTTTCAGCTGATGATAAAACAGATGTAAAAAGTGCTCAACCAAAACCTGATGCTGTTAAACCTTGGTTAAACTACAGAGTAAATTTATTTATAGATAATAGTAATTTAGAAGGTGCTCCAGTTATAATGGATTCTAACTACTCTTATCATAATATTTTTGGTAAGTTAGAATATGAAAATTATTTTGGTGCATTAAAAACTGATTTTACCATGTTAAAACCAGGATTACTTCATATTGCAAATGGTGGATATATTATATTTCAAGCAAATGATTTACTAAGTAACAACTTATGCTATGAAAACTTAAAAAAAGTATTACGTTCTAAAGAAATTGGCATAGAAAATACTGCAGATGCTCGCTCTTCTATGGTTATGGTTTCTTTAAAGCCTGAGCCTATCCCACTTGATGTAAAAGTTATTCTTATCGGTGATGATTCTATTTATCAAGCTTTGCTTATGATGGACAGAGATTTTAAAAAACTATTTAAAATAAAAGTTGAATTTGAGGAAGAAGCTCCTAGAAATGTAGAAAATATGAATAAATTAGCTAGATTTGTTAAGGGATATTGTATACAAGAAAATCTTCCTCCTTTAGATAAAGAAGCAATGGCCAAAATTATTGAATATGCTTCTAAGTTAGCTGAAAACAAAGATAAACTTTCTACAAGGTTTAACGATTTAGCACAAATAATTGCAGAAGCTGCCACTTGGGCTAAAATGGGACACTCAAAAATAGTAACTGCCAAATTTGTAGAAAAAGCATTATCTGAACGTATAGATAGAATAAAAAAATACGACACAAGATATATGGATATGATAAAAGAAAATACTTTACTAATACAAACTTCTGGATTTGTTACAGGGCAAATAAATGGTCTTACCATTATGAATACAGGAGATTATACGTTTGGTAAACCAGTTAAAATTACCGCTAACACTTATTCTGGAAGAAATGGTGTTGTAAACATAGAAAGAGAAGTTGAACTTTCTGGATCATCACATTCAAAAGGTGTATTAATACTAAGCTCTTATATAGGAGAAAAATTTGCTCAAAATATTCCTTTATCATTAACTGCAAGTATTTGTTTTGAACAACTATATAACGGCGTTGATGGCGATAGCGCTTCAAGTACAGAACTTTATGCTATACTTTCAAGCTTATCTGGTATTCCTATCAATCAAGCAATTGCTGTTACTGGCTCTGTAAATCAAAAAGGTGAAATTCAGCCTATAGGTGGAGTTAATGATAAGATAGAAGGATTTTTCCAAGTATGTAAAATGCGTGGCTTAGATGGCACTCATGGTGTAATTATCCCTAAACAGAACGTTATAAATTTAAATTTATCTGATGAGGTAATTACAGCTGTAAAAGAAAAGAAATTTCACATATATGCTATTACTACTATTGAAGAAGGAATTGAAATATTAACAGGTGTTCCTGCCGGAAAAAGAGATTCTAATGGTAACTTCCCTGCAGGAAGTATAAATTACCTAGCATTTGAAAAATTAAAGAAATTTGCAAGATTAGTAACAGAACAACGTGGTTGGAGTTGGTAAAATATTTATATATAAAAAAGAAACTATTAAAAGATAGTTTCTTTTTTATATTCAATTATAATTAATTTTCATTCTCCAATAATTACTG
>JAGHJM010000077.1 GCA_017886645.1 Clostridia bacterium | reverse complement strand
TTCACCTTCTTTTATTGGCTCAAATTTTTCCTTTTTTTTGGTTAAAGTATTATAAAAATATATATCCATTTAAACTCTCCTCTCTAACGTTGTGTATTTGTGTAAGCTTCATTTGTGCTTGCACCATCTGTATTATTAACATCATTAGTATTATTATTTTTATTTGTATCTGAATTATTGTTTGAAGAATTTGTATTGTTCTTGTTTTCGTCTTCATCCGGATCTTCTGATTCATCTGGTTTTTTATCTGGATCCTTTTCTGGATCTTTGTCAGGCTTTTTCTCTGGCTCTTCTGGTTCTTTTGGTTCTTCTTTAGGAGGTGTTGTGTGAACAGTACATGTACCTTCTGGTAACATATATTTAGCATCACTTGCACTTCTCCAAGATGTATTTGTAGCAGCATCAGTTCTTGTTATAAATACTTTTTCTGTAAAATCTGTACAGTATTCAGTTGCAATTTTACCTGTTTCATTACATATTTTAACTTTTTGATGACATGAACATGATTTAGTAGGCTGTGTTCCAGAAACAAATACTTCTGTATATCCTTGGTTACCTCTAGGATCTTCTTCACAAGCACCTGTTGCAATTAATCCAGAATCTCTGCATATATATGCAGTAGTTATTCCAGTTGGTCTTTCAAATCTTTTTCCTTCCAAGTTTGCATGTATTTCTTTCATTACACTTGCCCAAATTTGCCCAGATGGATTTCCACTAAAATATACAACCTCATTATAATCATACCCATACCAAGTTGCAGCAGTATAATATGGAGTAAATCCACAAAGCCATCTATCATAATCCTTATCTGTTGTACCAGTTTTTGCAGCAACATCCATTCCAGATATTCTACAATTTGTTGCTGTTCCTGTTAATACTGGTTGCGTTAAAATGCTTTTTAATATATACGCATTTTGTTCAGACATTAGTCTTTTTGTTTCCTGTTTTGGCTCTAAAACTGTATTACCATTAGAATCTACAACTTTTGTGTAAAATGTTGGTTCTATATAAACTCCATCATTTGCCACCATTGCATATGCTCCCGCCATTTCCAATGGTGTTATTCCATTTGTTACTCCACCTAAAGCAAGTGGAAGATTTGAATCTTTTTCAAAATCTAATGTACTAATTCCACATTCTCTTAAAAATTCAAGAGAATAATCTGGTCCTATATCTGCAAGTGCTTTTACCATAGGAATATTTTGTGAAGTTTCAATTGCATATCTAACAGTTACCAATCCTCTATAATAATTATAGTTTTTTGGATCATATGTACCATATCTTACAGGAACATCATCATATACTGAACCTGCAGTTAATGTTCCTTTTTCAAGTCCTGGTGCTAATACGGCAATTGGTTTCATTGATGAACCAGTTTGTCTTGGAGACTGTGTTGCCCTATTTTGTCCTCTTGCAACTGTTTTCTCACCAAGTCCTCCAACTGTTCCTAGAACATAACCTGTTTTATGATCTATTATTACCATTGCAGCTTGTGATGTTGTACCTTCTATTTGATTTGAATTTTTTATGTATTTATCCTTCATGAATTCTGCTTCCATAACATTCTGAATATCTGTATTTTGTGTTGTATATATTGTAAATCCTCCACCGAACAAATAATTTTCTGCAACTTTTCTATTATCCCAACCATTTTCTTCTTGTAGTTGTGTTATTATTTGCTCTATCGCTGCATCTGTATGATATGAAAATACAGTTTTTGATATTTCTCCTTGTTCAAATGGAAGTCCTGCATCTACTTTCGCTATTGCTGCATCATATTCTTCTTGTGTTATTTTGTCACCTAATTCTAGCATTTTATTTAATACAGTTTTTGTCCTATATTTTATGTTTTCCATTGTTTCCTCATCTGCTCCAAATGGAATATATGCATTAGGCATGTGATTTATTCCAGCTAAAAATGCAGATTCTGCTAAATCTAATTCTGATGCATTTTTATTAAAATAATATCTTGATGCAACTTGTACTCCATAGGCTTTATCTCCTAGGAATACTAAGTTTAGATATAGCTCTAATATCTGATTCTTTGAGAGCATTTGCTCAATATTATATGCTCTTCCTATTTCTTTTACTTTTCTTGTCCAATCTCTTTCGTCTTCACCAGTTATGTTTTTAACAACCTGTTGGGTTATTGTACTTCCACCATAAGATGCTTCTCCTATTCCTATTTTGCTTAGTAAATACTTAAATGTTGCTGATAGAGTTCTTTTTATATCTACTCCTGAATGTTCATAAAATCTTTCGTCTTCTATTGCAACAAATGCTTTAGGTAAATATTGCGACATTTCATCTAATGATACTACTTCTCTATTTTCTTCTCCGCTAAGTGAGGTTATAACATTACCATTTATGTCTACCATTACTGAGTTTGAATAATTTACTGCTAATAGTTCTTCTGATATTGTAAATTCATCTCCAAAAGCTCCAAAAAAGGCTCCTGCAAGTATTCCTCCTCCTATTATAATTAGCAAAAATAAAGTTATAAAAAATATTTTGAAAAATAATCTTAATTTTGGATGTTTACTTGGCTTTTTCTGCTTTTTAGGCTTTTTTTCTGGTTTTATTTTGTATACTTTTGTTATATCGTCTTTCCTTCCTGTGCTATTTTTTTTCTTACTTTTTTTGTCCATTTTTTTCATTCCTTTCATAAAACAAATTTAATAAAGAATGTACTTTTTCAATTTTATTCAGCTTGTTTTACTTTATTCTTCTAACATAAAATTACCAGTAACATTATATAATATTACTGGCAAAATAGAAAGCCTTTTTTATTAATTTTTTATTAATTATGGGTTTAATTCAATAATTTATTATCTTAAAATATTTTTATCAAATCAAATTCTGTATAGTCTGCACTTACTAGTTTGAAATCTATATTATCTATTTTTCCGCAAATTGCTTTTTTATGTGATTCTCCATGCAAATGTCCATATATGCAAGTTTTAACATTATATTGTTTCATTATTTCTATTAAGTTACTTTCAAATGGCGGATAATGCATACATACTATTATTTCTTTATTTGTTCCATATTTTTTTATTCCATCATCTAGAGAAATTTTTAATCTTATCTCTTCTCTTTTTTGTATTTTCTTATCTTCTTTTTCGTCTTGTATATTCCATCCTCTAGTACCAGCTATTATTTTATCCTCATATAAATAACTATTATTATATAAAAAATCTATATTTT
>JAGHJM010000076.1 GCA_017886645.1 Clostridia bacterium | reverse complement strand
GTTGCAATTACTGCAAGCACAAACTTAACAGACGAAGATATAGATAGAGCTGTTAAAGATGCAGAAGCTCATGCTCAAGAAGATAAGAAGAGAAAAGAAGAAATTGAAGTTAGAAATAATGCAGAAAGTTTAGTATATAACTGCCAAAAAACAATTAATGACTTAGGAGATAAGATAAGCGGAGAAGAGAAAGCTAAAGCTGAAACAGAAATTGAAAATGTTAAGAAAGCACTAGAGGGAACAGATGTTGAAACAATTAAATCTGCAACAGAAAAATTAACACAAATCTTCTATTCAATTTCAGAGAAAGTATATTCTCAAGCACAAGGTGCAGCAAATGCAGCAGGTGCAAATAATGGAGAAGCAAATAATGCAGAGCCACATGCTGATAGCAATGGAAATGTATATGATGCGGATTATAAAGTTGATGAGGATGATAAAAAATAGTTAAGAATAGAATTATTTGAACGTTGTTGGAATAAAATTAAAATAAAAGAGGTTGGACTATTCCAACCTCAAATTATGAATACATTAAGATTTAAAATAAAAAAGACAATTGAAGGAGAATAAATAAATGGCAAATAAAGATTATTATGCAATATTGGGTGTGGAGAAAAATGCAAGTGAAGAAGAATTGAAAAAAGCATATAGAAAACTTGCTAAAAAATATCATCCAGATGCAAATCCAGATAATAAAAAAGAAGCTGAAGCAAAATTCAAAGAAGTAAATGAAGCTTATGAAATATTATCTAATCCAGAGAAGAGAAAAATGTATGATAGATTTGGAACAGCAGATCCAAGCCAAGGTTTTGGAGGAAATGGTGGACCTTTTGGCGGTGGAAATGGATATTATTCATATTCTTCAACAGGAGGATTTGATGGTTTTGATGGATTTGGAGATTTGGGCGATATATTTTCTTCATTCTTTAGTGGAGGATTTGGAGGAAGAAACACTAGAGAAAATAATGGACCAAAACAAGGTGCAGATTTAAGAGCTAATTTAGACATTACCTTTGAAGAATCTTTTTTAGGAACCGAAAAACAAATAACTTTAACTAGAAATGAAACATGTCAAACTTGTCATGGAGAAGGTGCAAAGCCTGGAACTAAAAAACAAACATGTTCAATGTGCCATGGAACTGGACAAATAAAACAAACGCAAACAACAATATTTGGACAGATGCAAACTGTAAGACCTTGTACAAACTGTAATGGAACAGGTGAAATTATTCCAGAACCTTGCATAGAATGTAAAGGTAAAGGAATTGTAAGAAAACAAGTAAAAGTTTCTGTAAAAATTCCAGCAGGAATAGATGAAAACCAGACAATAGTATTAAGAGGAGAAGGAGAACCAGGAATAAAAGGTGGGGCAAAAGGAGACCTTTATATAACAATACATGTAAAAAGACACAGTATATTTACAAGAAAAGGACAAGATGTACTTTGCGAAGTTCCAATAACCTTTACACAAGCAACTTTAGGTGCAGATTTAGAGATACCAATGGTAGATGGAACTGAAGAGAAATATAGGATACCAGATGGAACTCAGCCAGGGACTAAATTTACAATAAGAGGAAGAGGATTTAAGAATATAAATAATGGTTCACAGGGAAATTTTGTATTTACAGTATTAGTACAAGTTCCAAAGAGGCTTACAAAAGAACAAAGAGATTTAATGGTAGAGCTAGCTAAAACGATGAATGAACAACCACCTGTGAAAAAGAGGGGGTTATTTGGATAAATGAGTCTACGTAGTTACTTAAAAAGAAGAAATGACAGAGGTTTGTTTGTTGGATTAACAGGCATTTTTGTCATACTCGTTATTTTGCTTATACAAACTATTCCATTAGTATATAAAGTAGTTACAGGAACATATGAAGAAGATCCTTCAATAGATAATGCTGTTTACTTAAAAGCGGACATGAATTTAAATGGAAATAACCATAAAATAGAGTATAAGCTGGATATGGCGAACAAAAGTGGACAGTGGCAACCTATATACAAACAATACCTAGAAATTTATTTAGATGGAAGAAAAATTTTACATACATTAGACAGAAATATAATGGAAGCATATGATTTTGCTATTCCAAAGATAGAAAAAATAAAAAGTGTTGAAGGAACAGAATATATTTTGATAAATTCTAGTGAAACAGAATTTAATTTAAATATTTATGTTGTAAGTGAAACAGGAGAAAATATAGCAAGTATAGATGTTATGCCAACTAAGTCGATACTAATAAAGAACACTAATAAAGTTATATCATCGCAAGAAACAAGTGACGATTCTATAACACTTTTAGATATTGATGATGATGATAATGCAGAATTATATCAATATACAATTAAAAATAATACCGTAGAAAGTAAGCTATTACAAAAATATAGCAAAAATGAATATATTATTTTAACAGATTAAGTAAATACATTAGTTAAACCAATATAACAATAAAAAAGACTTGAAATCAATGAATTTTATTTTCAAGTCTTTTTTTATAATAAAAGTAAATTATTTAGGCTACACCAACTATTTTTTTTGCTCGTGCAACATCTTCTGTTGTGGCATTTGGAACATCAGCTAATTCATAATTACATCCAAGATTTTCCCATTTAAATTTTCCTAAGTCATGATAAGCAAGTATCTCTACTTTTTTTACATTATTTAAAGAAGATAAAAATTTCTTTAAGTTAAGTAAATCCTCCTCATGATCAGTAATCCCTGGAACAAGTACTTGTCTAATCCAAATAGGTTTGTTAATACTACTTAAATATTTAGCAAATTCAAGTTCTAATTTATTAGAAAAACCAACTAAATCTTTACATATTTCATCATTAATGCATTTAATATCCAAGAGAAATAAATCAGTTAAATCTATTATTCTTTTTATCTTATCTGTAATTGGGAAATTACCTGAAGTATCTATTGCAGTATGTATACCGAGTTTTTTTAGTTTAGGCAATAATTCAAGTAAGAAATCTTGTTGTAATAAAGGTTCACCACCAGATAAAGTTACTCCTCCGCCAGATACTGTAAAGTAATTCTTATAACGAGATATTTTAGCAACTAAATCATTAGAAGTATATTCCATACCAGCATTTATAGGCCATGTATCTCTATTATGACAGTACTTACAACGAAGACCGCAACCTTGGAAAAATACTACAAATCTAATTCCAGGACCATCAACAGCACCAAATGACTCAAAAGAGTGGATTCTACCTATTATATTGTTATTTGAATCAAGATTTTCAAACATTTTAACCTCCTTACAATTAAAAAACTTGGACAAGAGGAAATATTTTCTTTTTGTCCAAGCTTTTGAACAAGATTTAATTGTATTTAGACTAAAAGGAGTATTTATTTTATCTAGTCTAATTAAATTCTTTCATGTATTGTTCTATTAATTACATCTAATTGTTGTTCTCTTGTTAATTTAATAAAGTTTACTGCATATCCAGATACACGGATTGTAAGTTGTGGGTAATTTTCTGGATGTTCCATAGCATCTTCTAGTAATTCTCTATTAAATACATTTACGTTTATATGATGTCCAGTTTGTTTAAAGTATCCATCAAGCATACTTACTAGATTGTTTATTTTTGTATTTTCATCTTTTCCAAGAGCAGATGGCGTAATAGAAAATGTAAAGGAAATACCATCTTCAGAATATTCATAAGGAAGTTTAGCTATAGTATTCATAACAGCGAGAGCACCATTTGAATCTCTTCCATGAAGAGGATTTGCCCCAGGACCAAAAGGTTCTCCTGCTCTACGTCCATCAGGTGTATTTCCTGTATTTTTTCCATATACAACATTTGAAGTAATTGTCAATATAGAAAGTGTGTGCTTTGAACCTCTATATGTGTGATGTTTTTGTAACTTCCTTAAGAAAGATTTAACAACATCTACAGCAATTTGATCTACTCTATCATCATCATTTCCGTATTTTGGAAAATCTCCTTCTACTTGATAATCAATAGCTAGTCCAGTTTCATCTCTAATAACTTTTACTTTAGCATATTTTATTGCAGAAAGTGAATCAGCTACTACAGATAAACCAGCAATACCACAAGCAATAGTTCTTAATATATCTTCATCTCTGTCATGTAAAGCCATTTCTAATGCTTCATAAGAATATTTATCATGCATAAAATGAATTGCGTTTAATGATTTAATATATATTTTTGCTACATATTCCATCATTTGATCAAATTTTTCCATAACTTCATCATAATTTAAATATTCAGAAGTAATAGGTGCAAATTTTGGTGCAACTTGTTTTCCAGAGTTTTCATCTCTACCACCATTGATAGCATAAAGTAGAGTTTTAGCTAAGTTTGCTCTAGCACCAAAGAATTGCATTTGTTTACCAATTTTCATTGCAGATACACAACATGCTATTCCATAGTCATCTCCAAGTGTAATTCTCATTAAATCATCATTTTCATATTGGATTGATGAAGTTCTAATAGATATATCAGCACAGTAATTTTTGAATTCTTGAGGTAAGTTATTTGACCATAATACTGTTAGGTTTGGTTCTGGTGCAGGTCCTAAATTATCTAGTGTATGAAGAACTCTAAATGAGTTTTTAGTAACTAACGTTCTGCCATCAATACCCATACCACCAATACTTTCTGTTACCCAAACTGGATCTCCACTAAATAATGAGTTATATT
>JAGHJM010000112.1 GCA_017886645.1 Clostridia bacterium | reverse complement strand
TTTCTATTGTTCCACTTAATGTCTCTTCATCTGGATAGATGTATTTTAATACTAGGTCTTTTCTTATATTTACTTGTCTTCCTTCTTCTATTTCGTCTCCATTACTGTATGTCTCTATGTTTCCTATATCTTCTACCCATGTTATTGTATTTGTTAAACTATCATATGTGTATTCTCCTGGTATTTCTGATTCTGTCTCGTCTATTCCATATGGTAATTTGTCTACTATTGTTACTCTTCCTGTTCCTACAAAGTCTTTTATTGTTGCTGTGTAGTTTATTGTATAGCTTACTTTTTCTTCTGCTAACACTACTTTTTCTTGTCCTTCTTTTTCTATACTACTTTCTACTTCTGCTTCTGGCACTTCGTATGGTGTTTCTTCTGTATTTGTTTCTTTTCCATCTACTGTTGCTACGTTTGTTATTGTCTTTCCTTCTGCTTCATAGTCTACTGCTACTTCGAAGCTTACTTCTGTACTTGCTCCTCCTGCTAATTCTTCTATAGTCCATGTTATTTCATTTTGGTCATTTTTTACTCCACCATTGTTTATTGTTTTTAATACTGTTCCTTCTGGTACTATATCTTTTACTACTATGTTGTTTAATGCTACATTACTTAAGTTTTCTATTCTTATTGTGTATTTTATTCTATCTCCTGCTGTTACTGAGTTTTCACCAATATTTTCGTCTGTTTTTCTTATTATTTCTACTGTCTTTTCATAGTTTACTACTGATACAACTGTATCTTCTGTTGATTTTTCTGGATTATCTGGATTGTCTATTTCGTCATCTACATATGCTGTATTTCTTATTTCTTTACTTGCTTCTGTTACTTCTACTATAAAGCTTACTTCTTTTTCTGACTCTTTTCCCACTGTTATTTCTATTCCGTTCTTTAAGTCATCAGAAGTTAATTCTGTTCTATCTTCTCCACCTACTTTTACACTACCTTCTACAAATGTTGTTCCTTCTGGTATTTCATCTTTTACTATTACTTTTCCTTCTAATCCTCCGCTGTTTTTTACTTTTATTCTATATGTTATTCTGTCTCCTTTTGTTACATAGGCTAATCCACTTGATAATTCTGCTTCCTTACTTACACTT
>JAGHJM010000111.1 GCA_017886645.1 Clostridia bacterium | reverse complement strand
CCAGTAGATGTTGTATTAAATCCATTAGGTGTACCTTCACGTATGAATTTAGGTCAAGTTCTAGAAGTACATTTAGGAGCAGCAGCAAGATTACTTGGAATAAAAGTTGCAACACCAGTATTTGATGGTGCTACAGACATAGAAATAGAAGATTTATTAGAAAAAGCAGGACTTAGAAGAGATGGAAAGACTGTTGTGTATGATGGAAGAACAGGTGAACCATTTGATCATCCAATTACAGTAGGAGTAATGTATATGCTAAAACTACACCACTTAGTAGATGACAAAATACATGCTCGTTCTACAGGACCATACTCATTAGTTACTCAACAACCTTTAGGTGGTAAAGCTCAATTCGGTGGACAACGTTTTGGAGAAATGGAAGTTTGGGCATTAGAGGCATATGGTGCAGCTTATACTCTACAAGAAATGTTAACTGTAAAATCTGATGATGTTGTTGGAAGAGTAAAAACTTATGAATCTATAGTTAAAGGTGAAAATATCCCAGAACCAGGAGTTCCAGAAGGATTTAAAGTTTTAATAAAAGAACTTCAATCACTTGGATTAGATGTACGTTTATATTCTGAAGACAATCAAGAATTAGAGTTAAAAGAAAATATAGAAGATGGTATTGATTTTAATTTAGAAGATAGCAAGAGAATGGAAGACGGAGTAGTAGACGAAAGCGAACTTTCAGACGGATATATAGAAGGTGAAGACGTAGTTTTACCAAATGATGAAGATAGTGATGAGTTATTTTCAGCATTAGATGATGATCCAGAAGCAGATATGCTATTAGATGAGGATGACTTAGCAAATGATAATTTGTTAGACGATCAAGACTTATATGACGATAATGAAGATGAATAATAAATAATTGAATAGCCTTTATTATGATAGATATATAATAGCATGAGGGAATTGTACAGCGGTGTAAATTATATGGCTAGACATAATAAAAAACTTAAAATGTAAAGACTAGGGTAATCTTTACAAAAAAATAAGAAAACAGGGGGCTAAATAGTGGAAGAATTACAAAATTTTAATAAATTAAAAATAGGATTAGCATCAGATGAAAAAGTTAGAGAATGGTCACATGGTGAAGTAAAAAAACCAGAAACAATTAACTATAGAACATTAAAACCAGAAAAAGATGGTTTATTTTGTGAAAGAATATTTGGACCTACAAAAGATTGGGAATGTCATTGTGGAAAATATAAAAGGGTTAGATATAAAGGAATAGTATGTGATAGATGTGGTGTTGAAGTAACAAAATCAAAAGT